>NZ_JBBPBZ010000003.1 GCF_038070105.1 Methylocystis sp. IM3
ACGGATGGACGGTTTTTGGTCATGGCGTCGTCTCTCGGGAGGTTGTTCACCCAAGCGAAAAGTTAAAGAGCCGGCGACGCTGAACGAGCCTAGGAATGCAGGGAGCCCCACAAGAATGCGCCGCCGCCGGCTTCGTTCCGCCGCCGATCTCTCCCGATGGCTTCATGTCAATTCGACCCCGCCCGCCCGCTAGGGCGTAACCTATGAGGCGGTCTTAGCGGACGTAGCCAAACCCCCTTCCAGTGGTTTGCGATCCTGCTACCCAGGTGGATCGAAGGGCGCTCGATCAAAAGGTAGCTGATGGCTGTGATTAGCGCCACACAGGCCGCGGCTGGCGCCAGAAGGAGAATGGGTAGTAAATCAATAGAAAGCGGCTCAGCTAGCCCGCTGACCTTATCAAATATCAGAGCTAATAGAATTCCGTGTATCAGATATATGCCAAAAGAGCATTCTCCGAGCACCAGCGCTGCTCTCGTTTTAAAAAGACCCCACATGCTGTTGCCGCATGCAATGCAGGCGAAAAATATCCCAAACAAAATCGCTCCCAATCCGTATCTGGTCGGGAAGAACATCACAATGCCGAGCGATCCAGCGGCAACCATCGTTGCGAGGGGCGTACGCAACCATCGTACGATGGCTTCACGACTCTGACACTCGTAGGCAAGCATACCCATCGCGAAGAACGGCAGGAAAAGGTTTGCGAGATGGAATGCTTGCAGTGAGAGTCCCGCTAGCAAAAGCACAGCCGGCAATACCCAGCTCGGCAATCGGCCTCGAACCAGATCCGCCGCCACAGCGGAAGCTGGAAGCAGGAGCAGATAGAAGAGCCACTCATACCAAAGTGACCAGAGGACACCGGCATTAAGACGCCAGCTATCCGGATAGCCAAGTAAATCGGGTTCACCTAGGGCCAAGATCCATTCAGCCGCCGCTTTGGGAAAGCTGCTGTCCGGCCTATGGCCGGTTTTGATCGAGATAAACAGCGTGACAGCGGCCACTGACACGGTTACGAGGGGAATTATTCTGAACACGCGCGAAATGTATATTTTCGGCCACGAGCACGCTCGATAGCCATCGAGAATTCTTGGGTAGAAGACAAGGCCGGTAATCATAAAAAAAAGCATCACCGCGCCAGAGCCGAGTTGGTTGAATACATGAACAGGCGCCGGAGTAGACCATGTTTCTCCGAGCCGGGTAATTTGTATCCACCGGATGAAGTGGCCGATCAGCACCGATAGCGCCAAGTAGCCACGTAGCCCGTCGATGCAACCAATGCGTCGTTCTGCGGGCGGCAGCGGGAAGCCCATCCTCGCGAGGAGCGTCGCAATTAGAGTCGCAAGGATATACGCGGCCGTTGCGCCAATGGCGATCGAAACAATGGGATAATTGAGCATCGAATAGTCCTTGGTATTTGGCGGCGCGGCCTTTAAGCATGTGGTGTATGATGTTGGCAATCAGGCCTTCGAAGATCGGAAAGGCCAAGCTCTCGGCGCGGTGAAGACCGCCCACGCAGGAATAAACCACAATCAGGCCTTGGCCAGCAGGCGCTCGAAAGGCTGGGGAAGGGCTTGTCGCTCTGCGGCGCCGGAGATGTGCATTCGCGCCATCCAGTCTGCGAATTCCGGCGCCGGCCGCAGCTTCATCAGGCGGCGCATTGTCGCGACGTCGTGATAGGAGGTGCTCTGGTAATTCAGCATTATATCGTCGCCGCCGGGCACGCCCATGACGTAATTCACGCCAGCAAGGGCGAGTAGCGCGAGGAGGATGTCGATGTCGTTTTGATCGGCGTCGGCATGATTCGTGTAGCAGGCGTCGCAGCCCATGGGTAGGCCGAGCAGCTTGCCGCAGAAGTGATCTTCCAGTCCGGCGCGAATGATCTCTTTTCCATCGAAGAGATATTCCGGTCCGATGAATCCGACAACGGTATTGACGAGCAGCGGGTCGAAGGCCCGGGCCACGGCATAGGCGCGCGCTTCGAGCGTCTGCTGATCGCAGCCATGATGCGCATCGGCCGATAGCGCGCTGCCCTGGCCGGTCTCGAAATACATGACATTGTCGCCGAGCGTTCCGCGCTGCAAGGCGCGCGCGGCCTCGTTTGCTTCGCGCAAATTAGCGAGGTCGACGCCAAAGCTTCTGTTCGCCGCCTCGGTCCCCGCGATCGACTGGAAAACGAGATCCACAGGCGCGCCCTGGTTGATGAGATCGAGCGTCGTCGTGACATGGGTAAGGACGCAGGACTGGGTCGGAATATCGAGCGTTTCGCGCAGTTCGTCCAAAAGCTTCAGCAGATCGAGACAGCGTTGCGGACTGTCGGAGGCGGGATTGATCCCGATGACCGCGTCGCCGCTGCCGAGCAGCAACCCGTCCATGACGCTCGCCAGAACGCCCCTCGGATCGTCGGTCGGATGATTTGGCTGTATGCGCGACGAGAGGGTGCCGGGCAGTCCGATCGTGTCCCGGAAGCGCGTGACGACCCTGATCTTGGCTGTGATCGCGATCAGATCCTGATTGCGCGAAATCTTGGAGACGGCGGCGGCCATTTCCGGCGTGACGCCCGCAGAAAGAGCCGCGAGAGCCTCGCCCGTCGCTACGTCGGAAAGCAGCCAGTCCCTGAATTCCCCGACAGTGAAGCTCGCGACGGCGGCAAAGGCGTCCCTGTCGTGCGAGTCCATGATCAGCCGCGTGACCTCGTCTTCCTCATAGGGGATGATTGGCTCCGAGAGGAAGGTTGACAACGGCAGATCTGCGAGCCGCATTTGCGCTGCAATACGTTCGACGGCGCTCTGCGCCGCGACTCCGGCGAGGCTGTCTCCCGAGCGGGGCGGCGTCGCCTTGGCGAGAAGCGATTTCAAATCGGGGAAGCTATGGCGTGTTCCCTCCAAATCGATCGCATACATGCCAGAACCTCGAGGCAGACCCTAGCGATGCTAGCTCGCAGGCCCGGGCTTGTCACTATCCGGGCTCGAGCCAGATAATGAGAAAGGAGGTATAAACCGCTTATGACCGCCGATACTTCGGATCCGGAGACTCTAATACGCGCCCTTCCCATCTGGGGCGGTCCGATCGACATTGAACCTTTGCACGGCGGAATCACGAACAGGAACTATATCGTTTCGGAAAAGGGGCGTCGCGTGGTCGTGCGCTACGGGCACGACATCCCCGAGCATGGCGTCATGCGCTTCAATGAATTCGCCGCAGCGAAAGCCGCCGCCATGGCGGGCGTTTCGCCAGGGGTGCTCTACGCTTCGGCGCCCTTTCTCGTGATGGAGTTAGTTGCGGGTCGAAGCTACCGCGCGGAGGACGTGCGCAGGAATCTCCATGGCTGCGTCGCATTGATGAAGCGCGTCCACCGGGAGGTCGCCGCCTGTCTTCACGGACCGACGCTGTGCTTCAACGTCTTCCACGTCATTCGCAATTACGCTCGCATTCTGGCCGGGGACCATAGCCGCAAGGAAAGCGGGCTTCCCGGCTATCTGCGCGCCTGCGAGACGCTGGAGCGGGCCGTGGGGCCAATCGACCTCGTCTTTGGACACAACGACCTCCTCGCCGCGAATTTCATCGAAGACGATGCGCGGCTGTGGCTCGTCGACTGGGATTACGCTGGCTGGACTACGCCGCTCTTCGACCTCGGCGGCCTGTCGTCGAACAATGGTTTGGACCGGCGTGAGAATGACGCCATGCTATCCGAATATTTTGAGAAACCCGCGAGTGACGCGCTCTGGCGCGGCTTTCAGGCGATGGTCTGCGCCTCTCTCTTGCGGGAATCCATGTGGAGCATGGTGTCCGAGACGAGATCGACGATCGCCTTCGATTATGTTTCATACACAGAAGAAAATCTGGAGCGTTTCGAGCGGGCTTTCGCCGCTTTCGAGGAAATGGAGCGGTCATGAGCGATCTGCCCGGCAGCGCGCAGGTGATTGTTGTCGGCGGCGGCATTGTCGGTTGCTCGGTCGCCTATCATTTGGCGAGGCGCGGGGTCGAGGTCCTGCTGCTCGAACGGGGCCAATTGACATGCGGCTCGACATGGCACGCGGCGGGGCTTGTCGGCCAGTTGCGCTCCAGCGCGAATATCACACGACTGCTCGGCTATTCGGTGGAGCTTTACGATAAGCTCGAAGCCGAGACGGGGCTGGCGACGGGTTGGAAGCGCAATGGCGGCCTGCGCCTCGCCTGCAACGCCGATCGATGGATCGAGGTGAAACGGCAGGCGACGACGGGCCGGAGTTTCGGCCTTGAAATGCACCTTCTCGGACCGGAAGAGGCGCAGGCGCTCTGGCCGCTCATGTCAATCGGCGATGTCGTGGGGGCGGCTTTCCTGCCCGCGGACGGGCAAGCCAATCCCTCGGACATAACGCAGGCGCTCGCCAAAGGCGCGCGCCTGGCTGGCGCGAAGTTGATGGAGACGATCGCGGTCGAGGATGTCATTGTCGAGAACGGGCGCGTGATGGGAGTGAAGACATCGCGCGGCGCAATAGGCTGCGAGAAGGCTGTTCTCTGTTGCGGCCTGTGGACGGCGCGGCTCGGCGCGCGCGCCGGCGCCTGCGTCCCGCTCGCGCCCGTGCGCCATCAATATATCGTCACCGAGCGCATCGACGGCGTGACGTCCGATCTGCCGACGCTGCGCGATCCGGATCGCCTGACCTACTACAAGGAGGAAGTTGGCGGGCTCGTGATGGGCGGCTACGAGCCGAACCCCATTCCCTGGAGTGAAACACATGTGCCGGAGGATTTCGCCTTTCGCCTGCTCGAGGACGACTGGGACCATTTCGAGCCGATCATGACGCTTGCGCTCGGGCGGGTTCCGGCGCTCGCGGAGGCCGGCGTCAAGCAGATGGTCAATGGTCTCGAAAGCTTTACGCCCGACGGGAACTGGATGATCGGCGAGACGCCCGAGGTGCGCAATCTCTTCGTCGGCGCGGGCTTCAACGCCTTCGGCATTGCCTCGGCCGGCGGCGCCGGCATGGCGCTCGCGGAATGGGTTGCCGACGGCGAGCCGCCCTTCGATCTATGGGCTGTGGACATTCGACGCTTCGGCGCACATCACAAGGACAATGACTGGGTGCGGGCACGTACGCTCGAAGCCTATGCGCGTCATTATTCCATCGCCTGGCCGTCGGAGGAATATTCTTCCGGCCGGCCGCTGCGCCGTTCGCCGCTTTACGATCAATTGAAGAAAGCCGGCGCCTGTTTCGGCGAGAAGATGGGTTTCGAACGGCCGAACTGGTTCGCCGACCTTGCGGCCGGCGAAGCGCCCGAGGACAGTTATTCTTTCTCGCGGCCCGGCTGGTTCGATGCTGTAGCGCGCGAGCATCGCGCCTGCCGCTCGGCGGCGGCGCTGTTCGATGAGACGAGCTTCGCCAAGGCGCTCCTTGTCGGGCGCGACGCGGAGGCGGCCTTGTCCTGGATCGCGGCGAATAATGTCGCGCGGGCGCCGGGCAGCGTGATCTATACGCAAATGCTGAACCACAAGGGCGGCATCGAATGCGATCTGACCGTCACGCGTCTCGACCAGAACCGTTATTACATCGTCACCGGCACGGGCTTCGCGACGCATGATTTCAGCTGGATCAGGCGCGCCATTCCCGAGGATATGGACGCGACGCTCATCGACGTGACTTCGGCGCGCGCAACGCTGGCGCTCATGGGGCCGCGCGCACGCGACATTCTGCAATCCTGTTGCGCGGATGATCTCTCCAACGCGGCCTTTCCCTTCCTCACGGCGCGTGAAGTTCATGTCGCCGGCGCGCCAGTGATGGCGATCCGTGTGACCTATGTGGGAGAACTCGGCTGGGAGTTGCACATCCCCGTCGAATACGCCGTGACTGTCTATGAACGGCTGATGGAGGTGGGCGTTCCTTTCGGTCTCGCCAATGCCGGCTATCGCGCGATCGAAACGCTGAGACTCGAAAAAGGCTATCGCGCCTGGGGCGCCGATATCGGCCCAGATCATACGCCTTTCATGGCGGGTCTGGGCTCAATGGTGAAAATGAAATCCGGGCAACCCTTCCTGGGGCGTGACGCGCTCGAGAAAGCCGCCACCGCGCCGCCGCCGCGCTTGCTCGTGGGCTTCTGCGTCGACGACCCTGCTGTCGCGCTGCTTGGCCGCGAGACCATTTACCGAGATGGCGAGCGGGTGGGTTGGCTTTCGAGCGCGGGCTTTGGCCATTGGCTCGGAAAAGCGATCGGCTATGGCTATATCCGGCTCGACGGCGGCGTGACGCCGGCGCTTGCGGCTTCTGGCGCCTATGAACTCGACGTCGCCGGCCTGCGTATTCCGGCGACGCTATCGCTGGCGCCGTTCTACGATCCGGGCGGACTCACGCCTCGGGCGTGACCGTAGCGAGACTGCGGTCACGCCAAGGTCGCGCTCACCAGCCGAGCAGGAAGATCTCCACGAGCGCCGCCGCATAGAGCAGCGCAACCACGCCAAGCACCCAGCTCTGTCTCTTTTCCATTTAGCGTCCTCCGGCCGAGCGCCTCCAGGAGACATAAAGCCCGCGGGATCGGAAAAAAGGGGCTGAGGCACGCCGTTCAACTCTCCCGTTTCGCTTGTCCCACGCGCGAGGCGAGATGGGCGAACGACTGGCTGCGACCCGCTGCATCGCTCTGAAACGCCTGCATCAAAATTCGCACGGGAAAGCAAATCGCCTCGACGTTGGCGTCCCGCATTTCCGCCGGACGGTTGGGGTCAAATCTCAGCGTGGATTCGGTTCTCGCCAGGACGTCTTCGATTTCCTCTCTTTGAAAAAGACCTTTCTGGCACATCGCCTCGAGAAGCGCGACGATTGCCACGTAGAGGCCTTCGAGCTGGAGATTTGCCGTATTCATGTCCTGACCTCGACTGAAAAAAGCGAGAGCGCTCATAGGTAAATGGGTCACCGAGCCGAAGCCGCGCGCTTCCTCATCAAAATAATAAAACGCCAAGGCTCTGCCCCCATTCCTGAATTTACCAGACCTTCACCGCTTTCAGGCCATAGCGCCGCCATTCATTTGGTCCAGAAGCGCCCGGGCAACCGCTCACAGGCGGCTGTAATCAAGAAGGGGATGCGATGAAAATTTCTGCTTTGGCCGCGCTCGCGGCGCTCGGCGGTCTTACACTAGCGGGTTGCAACTCGCCGGGTGAGCGGGCGGTGGGCGGAGCCGCCATCGGCGGACTTGGCGGGGCGGGCATCGGCGCCCTCGCCTCCAATGGATCGACGACAGGAACTCTTGGCGGAGCCGCGGTCGGAGCGGCAACGGGCGCGGCGGTTGGCGCATTGACGGCGCCGCCGCCTCCTGCGCGTTATTATTAAGTCGGAAAAGCAGGGCGCCCCGCGCTTACCGGCGGGGGCGCCCATGGCATTCCGCAAGGCTCCGCCTTTATGCGTTAGCGAGACGCCGCGGGGTTCATTTTTGTAATTTCTTCTGGCGGCTGCCAGATAATGTCTGACGAAGCGGCTGAGCTGAGCGCCTCTCTGCCGCCCTTCCGATAGGCCGTCACCGCCGCAGAGGCGAGGCGCCATTCTTCTTCCGTCCAGTTCCTGGACTCCGAAGCGATCGAACCTTGAGACTTGTCTTGCAGCGGGTCGCTCAACGACTGTGCGCCGCGCTGCGCGTATCCGTAAACATTCTGCGGGAGCCGCCTCAACGCGGAAATGAAGTGCTCGGAAATGAAATCGGGATTGGCGGCGGAGCTAGGCTGCCTGGCCTGATCACTGCTGATCTGCGAGAGCGTTTCGATCGGTCTTCTGAAACCCATGTTCCCGATAAAACCGATTCCTATCACGGCCATCGCGAGCGCCGCGACGCCAACCCAGTGACGATTGATTGCAGGAAGCTTGATCATACGCATACTCCTGGTTTCCGAAGGGCGGTCCGTTTAGTTTCAAGGGCGCGCCACGAGGATTTGCGTCTTTGGATGACGTGCGGCCATCCCGGTCGTATCGCTTAACCTATTGCAGAGGCTGATGTTTCTTGATGCCGGAATAAAAAATGCGTGGGCAGGAGACAGCCGGGGAAAATCTATTGTTTTCGTTCGTTTTCGAGCCCATTGGCAGTAGAGGCCAAGAAAAAGATTGACCATAAACACAGCCGCAAGTAGGTTTTTCGCCGATAGTCAAAACCGCGAAGGTTCTGCTCGCGCTGCGCGCGACGACTCCGAGCGCATAATGTCTTGCTCCGGTTTTTTACGACGGAACCGCGCCTTGGAATCGTGAGGCGTTCGACGATGGATACCAACCATAGCGCCATCCCGCCGTCGAGGACGCGCCTGCGTTTCGTGACGGGCGAGAGATGGGACTTTTTCGCGCCTTTTATCGCGCCGTTCCTACTGGTGACGATTGCCGTTTCGCAACTGATCTTCTCTTCTCGTCATCCAGCCTTCTCGACCTGGAAGGGGGGCGGCTTCGGGATGTTCTCCAAGCTGGATTCTCCCGACGACCGGCTTGTGAGAGTTTTTCTTGTCACCGAGGGCGGCGACATTCCCGCTCCGCTTCCTGCCGAGGAGGAGCGACGTTTCGAACAGCTCTCCGCCACCGGTTCCGAATCCCTTGCCAAATCCCTCGCCCGCACATTGTTCGAGGGTCGCTGGGTCGCTCCGGTTGAGCAATGCCGGCCGGCGTCCCCAGGTGAACAGGCGCCGCCTGCTTCTCGGATCGAGGGAGGCGCCTCGGCCAAAGCGGCGCCCGCGGCGCCGGTGCGCATGCTGAAGAGCGGCGAAAATCAGAAGCCGGGCGAGTCGTCGATCATCGTAAAAGGGCTGCGGCTCGAACTCTGGAAATTGGACTTTCACAAAGCCAGCCTGACCCTGGGCGTCCAAAAGCTCATGGAGGCTCATGTCAGTGCGAGCGAGCCTGGAACGCCATGAATTTGCAAGTTGCAATTGTCCCCGCCGCCACGACCGCTGGACTTGGCTCTGTTCTGGACGAACGAAATCGTTTCGATCTTTGCGTGACTCTGACGGCGCTGCTTCTGCTGCTCTATGCGCCGGATGGATGGTACGCGGAAATCCCCCTTTCCCTGGTCGCGATGGCAGGCCTTGTTTTTCCTGAGCTGCGCAAATCTGCGATATTGTGGGGCGCTGCAACGTCAGTCGCCGCGTTTGGCGTTTTCTGGAAATGGCACATCGCAGATAATCACAAATATCTTCTGGTTTACTGGTGCCTTGCAATTTTCCTCGCCTTGCTGACAAACGCGCCCGAGCGCGCCCTGAAGACAACGTCGCGATGGCTTATCGCACTCGTGTTTATGTTCGCTGTAATACAAAAGACGCGATCGAGCGATTATCTGGATGGAACTTTCTTTTATTCAGAACTGCTTCTCGACGTGCGTTTTGAAACGCTCGCTCGCATCGTCGGCGGCGTCACCGGGGAGTTTCAAAGCGCCAATCAGGCCAAGGTGGAGGCGCTGAGGAATTTCAGCAGCAGTTTGAGTAGCGTGCAACTTCAGGCCGCTTCGGCTACAAATGCGCTGGCCATTTTCATTACCTGGTGGAACTATCTCATACAGGTTGTGATCGCCGTCCTGTTCCTTCCAATTACGCGGCGATGGCGCGGTATTCGCAACCTTGCCCTTCTCCTTTTCTTGTTCACGACCTATCTGTTCGCGCCAGTCATCGGCTTCGGCTGGGTGCTTGCTGTCATGGGCGTCGCGCAGACGGATCCGGATCAGACTCGTACGAGAGCGGCGTATCTTTGCGCCGCCTTCTTCCTGCAAGCCTGTAATATCCCCTGGCAATCTTTGCTGGGGCGTATCTTTGCGTGAGGCGTCGGATGACCGGTGACAAGGGCGCGGATGGGGATCGGCCACAATTATTGTACGATGGCCAGTGTCCTGTTTGCAGCCAGTACTGCACACTGCTTCGCACCGGGCCCGGCGGACTTGATTTGATCGACGCTCGCACACGCCCCGCGCTCCTCGACGAGGTTCAGTCCCTTGGCCTCGATATCGACGAGGGCGTCGTTTTGAAAATTGGCGACAAATTATACGCCGGCGCGGCAGCCATCAACGCGGTGGCCGAGTTCTCCGACAGCGCGTCCTGGCTGGGCCGGCTCAACCGCTGGATTTTCAAGTCGAGATTCAGAGCCGATCTATTATACCCGGCGCTTCGAAACGGACGTGGGTTGCTCCTTAAGTTGCTGAGACGCCCGAAGATCAACGAGGTCGGTCCCGGAGTCGAATAGGCTGCGCCCCTCGAAGGTCCGTCGGGATCACGCCGGAGTCCTTTCCGCTTCCTCGCTTTCGCTTTGGAGGTCGCAGGGCAGCAGAAAACTGAAAGTCGCTCCGCCGGATGCGTTGGGCTCCATCCAGATTTTTCCTCCATGGGCCTCTATGATCGTCCGACTCATCGCCAGACCCACGCCCATCCCCTTCGGCTTTGTCGTCATGAAGGGCTCGAACAAACTTTCTCTCACGCCTTCCGCGACGCCGGTTCCAGAGTCGGCCACATCGGTTCGAATGCAGTCGGCTTCTTCTCTGCATGTAATCACGATATGGCGCTGCGGAAGTCCCGCCGTAGCGTCGACCGCGTTTCGAAGCAGGTTCGAAAGGACCTGCATGATCTGGACGCGGTCCGCGCGAACAGCGTCGCGCCTGGCGCGAAGGTTCAGTCGCACGTCCACATCCGCGTCTCCCAGGAACGACGCATTGACGCGACACGCCTCTTCGATCAGCGCTTGCAATCCGACGTATGTGAGGGAAGGCTTTCCTTCCAACAGGAAACGGCGCAAGCGGGCGACGATCTCGCCAACGTGGTCGATTTGTTCGCTTGCGGCCCTGAGGCTGCGTTCGAGGAGAGGCCGGGCCTCGGCATCGGGCCTTTCCAGCAATCGTTTCGAGGTTTCCACGTAAGCAGAGGCCGCCGCGAGGGGCTGGGCGATTTCATGCGCCACGCCGCTCGCCATGCCGCCGAGCGCGTGCAGGCCGGACGCATGAAGCCGGTCGAGCCGTTCGCTGGCTTTCGCCTCCGCTTCGATTTGTGTCTTGATCCGACGCTCGATCCCTTCCGCATAATTCGTGACGGCCCGTAACAGGACCAGGCTGTAAACCAGAAGCACGACGAGGGTGAGCAGGTAATCCTTGTCGCCGCCGAGCAGCAAAGCAAGGAACGACCCAGCCGCGATCGGGCCGGAAAAGGCGATCGCGGCAGGCGGTATGCTTGCCAGGACGAAAGCGCCGCCGCCCAACATTCCGGAACACAGGCAGGCGATCAGCAGTTTCCCGCCGACGCTCGCGTCATTTAGGAACAGCAGAGGCAGCGCTCCCCAGCAAGTCCCGAGCGCGGCGGCATAGGCAATTGCCCGGCGGATGCCGCGGTCGGAGGCGGAGGGCGCCGGCTTATGGCTCCGCTTCATTTTTCGTCGCAAGTAGACGAACGAGGCGACGGCGACGACGGGCGCGCCCCAGGACAATGCAAGCAAACGATATGGACGATCCCAGGACGCGGCCACGAAGACGGACGCGTTACAAATGTTGGCGAGCATCACGCCGGGAGTATGCCGGGCTATGTGAGAAAACTGCTCGGCCCGGAGCCGCTCGATCAGATGGGAAGCGGGCGCGGGCGGGCGATCCTGTGTTTTGATCATCATAAGGAGGGCATTCGAAATCGCGTATACAGATAACCGTTTACGACTCGGTTATGTCCAAAATCTGATCCTGGCAAGCCGCGCGCAAACGATCGAAAGCGTGAGGCGCCGGCTTGGCCTTGGCGCGGGGGCCGGTCAATCGCGCTCCTGTCCGAGGCGCGGGAAAATGACCGCGTTTGACTTGGCTACTGGTCCGTGACCTACTGACTTTACATGATTTACAATATTTCCAACGCCGTTGCGGTCGAGCGTCTGGCCGGGCCTTTCGAGAAAGCGTCCGATGCGCTCGCCCGCCTCGATGAGCGATTGCGCGCAAGTCCTCTTGCTGAAGCCTATATCATTCGCGCGCATTTCCAGGACGCCTGCGCGGCGTTGTGGAGGCAGGGCGAGTTCGTCCAGATCGAGGATTTGGTGCTGCGAGACGCCGGCATGGACGTTAGGGCGCCGACTCATGAACTTGTGCGGGCGGAGCGGGTGCTTTCGGCCCGGCGCCGCATCGCCAGCCAGCCGCCGGCATGGGCGCTGACCGAGTCGGGGATCGACGCGTTACGAGGCTTGCAAACATCCCGCTCGCGTGATCTCGACCACAAAACCGATCGTGAAGACGATGGCTGTGACGAAGCCGTGGACGAAGGGGCCTTTTACGAAGACGAATATGCATTGGCCGCAGTGTTCGACGAAATCGACGCCGTGATCGCGCGTACGTCGGCCACAACAAACGCGGCCAAATGCCCCAGGCGGGACGATTCTGGCCTCGTCTACGACGAGGATTGGGACGAGGACCGACTGCTTGCCCAGTGGCGAGCCGCGCTCGACGAAACGGAGACGATGCCGCCGCTCATCGCCGCGGCCCTTGCCTATGACGCATGGGAGACGATTGAGCCGCTGCAACATCAGGGCTGGCTCGGCGCCTTGCTTGCCGGGGCCGTTCTGCGCGCGCGGGGCAAGACGCGACATCATCTCGCTTCGCTCTATGTGGGCTTTCGGCACATGCGGGGCCGGCGGTCCAGATTGCAGGATTTGACGACCCGCCTTGTCGGATTTGCGGAGGCGGCCGAAACGACCGCCGCCTTGGGCATGAAGGAAATAGAGCGACTGGCCCTTTCGCGTGAGCTGCTGATGCGGAAATGCGCGGGCAGGAGGAAGAATTCCAAACTCCCTCAACTTGTCGATTTGTGCCTGCGCTTGCCAATCATCAGCGCGCCGCTCGCCGCGAAGGAATTGGGCGTCTCCCAGCAGGCAGCGGCCACGATGATCGACGAAGTCTCCTCCAACCTCCGAGAGCTGACCGAGCGGCGGCGTTACCGTTGCTGGGCCATCATCTAATGCTCTCTTTGGCCGTTTTCTGGCGGCCCCGACCTCGTGGCGGTCCGCGCCGACAGGGATAAGACAGCTTAGCCAATTGGGTATATTGACCTGTCCTATTTGTTTCCGAGTCGTGTCAAAAATGAGCCAAAAAGGCGCCTAGTGGAGCGCTGCTGTCATCCATTATGTTCCTGATGAAAGCTCGCACAAGAGCTTTCTCCTGAATTCTGGAAGGATGACATCATGAAGAAATTGCTCCTCGCTTCGGCGGCCCTCGCTCTCTCCGCCAACTTTGCCTTCGCCATCGACCTCAGCCAGGCGCTGAAGCTGAACCAGTCCATCGGCGACACCTCGAAGGGCGGCTTCGCGCTGAACAAGGCGTTCGTCGTCCAGGCTCAGGTTCCGGTCAACGCCGGCAAGTCTTCCGACCTGTCGCAGAAGGGCGACATCAGCCAGTCGATCGGCAACACCAGCAAGGGCGGCGACGCCATCAACAAGGCGACGGTGATCCAGGCCCAGGTTCCGCTGAGCTTCGGCTCGCACTGAGGACTGCTTCGCAGTTAGGTGGATCGTGGCCGGCGACGGCCACGATCTCCTCTGGGCGCGTAACCGCTCTGCTTATGGATGCGCGATCGGGGACGCGGACCTTCGTATGAAGGACTTGCGCAGACATGGGGTGAACCGTGTCTAAAGAAGACTGGGCTCATAGCGACCGTGAGTGGCGCAACTGCAAGCGCGCGATCTTGGCTTATCATGTCGGGGGATGGCGAAGGGGAGAGTCGCCGCTCGAGGCCCTCGCCAGGGCGCTCGGGATGGAGCCCCGAGATATTCTCCTCGAGTTGACCGACCCGTGGACGGCGCGGCGCGAACTGGATGAACTTTCAGCGTGCCTGGGAGCCGGGTGGATCGAGCCGCCGGGCATCGACATCGGCGAGAGCATCGTCCTCGCCATCTCCATTCTCAATGAAAAACTGGAAGACGTTCCTCCTGAAGTGCGCGCATTCTTCGGCGCGCCTCGGAAGCTCGAGCCGTTCTTGCCGACCCGCCGCCTCCTTTTTGGCGCCCGCGACGCAATCGGCGCGAGAGCCTGATCCCCGTTCAGCCGTCCGAGCGCGCGCATGTCGCGTGGTCGTCAAAGTTGACCGAGCGCGGGGGCGATCGCAATCAGGGCGATGACGAGCGCGGCGCCGGCCAGCACTTTGTAAAGAATTCTCAGGCGCGCCCTTGGCCCGCCGTCGCATAATCTGATCACGTTCAAACTCCCAGAGGCCCGGGTCTCGGCGCCGCCACGAAGACAGTGAGGGGAAAGAGGATTTTCGTCCAGTGTGGCGCGTCCGCAATAGCTCTCGCCTCGCCGCTCGGTCAGAATGACGGTTCGATACGCGACTGATTCCCCGTTTCTTCCTGGACAATTGCAATGGCCCGTCGCCGTTCTCCCGGATTCGCCGCTGACGCGCTCCTCGCGGCGACCGTCTCGATCATTCTTCTAACCGGTGAGCAGAAAGCGTCGGCGCTCGATTTCTTCGCCCTGTTCGACAGGGAGCAGCCGAGACGCGAAGCGGTCGAAACGCCCACGCACATCCAGAAGGCCCCTGCGAAGGCCGCGAAGGTCGCGCGCCGCCCTGCGCCCAAGGCCGCGGCGCCGTCGGCCGAGCGGGTAGTCAAGGCCGAGAGCGGCGCGAAGCGGGATTTGCCGCTGTTCGGCGTGGTGTCGATCTCGGATCAGCGCATCTCCATTTATAATCACAATGGTCTGGTGACCCGTTCGCCTGTCTCGACCGGAATGGAGGGACACGCCACGCCGAGGGGAATTTTCACCATCATCGGCCGCGAAAGATATCACCAGTCGAACATCTATTCGGGCGCGCCGATGCCCTTCATGCAGCGGATCACCTGGTCGGGCATTGCGATGCATGTCGGCGTCGTTCCGGGGCATCCGGCGTCTCATGGCTGCGTGCGGCTCCCTGCCGATTTCGCGGCGAGACTCTGGGGCATGACCAAAATCGGCGAGAGGATCGTCATCTCTCCGGACGACGTCTCGCCGACGCCTTTTGCGCACGCCTCGCTGCCCGGTGCGAAAATCTATGTCGCATCCGGCCCCGCCATGCAGGCGCCTGTTTACGGGCCGCCCGAGTCCGGGGAAGACGGGGCGTCGCCCGTCGCGCGGCTGAATCCCTTGCAGTATGCGGAGCGTCTCAAGGGACAGGCCGCCGCCGATGCGGCGGCCGCCTCGAAGGCTTTGAGAGAGGCGTCTGCTGCGGCGAAAGCGGCGCAGGACGAGGCTGCGGCCGCCGCCCGGGAATTGGCGGCGGCGGAATCCGCCGAGGCGGCCGCTCAGCTCAAGGCGGACGACGCGGACGAGGCTTATCTTTCCGCAACGGCCAGGGCCCATGCCCTGCAAGAGGAGGCGTCCCTCGGCTCCATGACGGACGACGCCTCTCGCAGAAACAGGTTCGCAAATGCCATGGAAGCGGCAGTGAAGGCGCGGGTCGCCGCGGCGACGCTGAAAATTGATCTTGCAAAGACCTCGATCGAAGCGAGACGCAGACACGAGACGGCGCGGTCTGGAATGAGCGCCAGCCAGGCCCAATTGTCGAAAGCTTTAGCTCAGCTGGGCGGCGCGACGGCTTCTTCCGAAGCAGCCGCCAAGGCGGAAGCGGCGGCGCGGCGGCGGCTTGCGCCCGTGTCCGTGCTGTTCAGCAAGAAGGATCAGCGGGTCTATGTCCGGCAGGGGCTTTCGCCTTTGTTCGAGGCGCCGATCGCCGTGCGGGATCCCGACAGACCGCTTGGCTCGCATCTTTTCATCGCCACCGCGGCCAATGACGATGCGACCTCGCTGAAGTGGTCGGTCCTGTCTATGTCTGGCCCCCTCCTCGACCCGGCGGAGGCTCTCGAGCGCATCGAAATGTCCGACGAAATTCGGGCGCGCATCGGCGAGAGATTATGGACCGGTGGGTCCATGATCGTCTCCGATCAGTCTCCAAGCGGCGAAACCGGAGCAATCGGCACGGATCTGACTGTGAAGCTGCGCTGACTTGACCCGCGCGGGGTCTTGTTTCAGGAACTTGGCCCGTCGCTCGAGGACAGGAGCTTCTGGCCATGCTTTCTAGACGCCGCTTATTGACCGCGGGCGCGGCTCTCGCCGCGGCGGGGCCGCTCGGGGCCATGGCGGAGGAGCCGTCCCGCCTATTGAAACTGCGGCGCAGGACCATCGAGGTGAAGGGCCGGCCGGCCTCGGTCTATGCGATCGTCGGAGAGGGGGGCGAGCACGCTTTCGCGTCGGAGGTCGGGAGCCGGTTCCGTCTGCGGGTCGAGAATGAACTGGCGGAGCCGAGCCTCGTTCATTGGCACGGGCTCATGCCCCCATGGCGCCAGGACGGCGTGCCGGAGATTTCGGGTCCCGCCATCCCCCCGGGCGGTTCCGCGGATTACGATTTTCCGCTCGCCTATGCCGGCACCTATTACATGCATTCGCATTTTGGCTTGCAGGAGCAGCTTCTTTTCGCCGCGCCGCTCATCGTGAGAGATCCCAGGCGATACGCCGAGCGGCAGGACGTCGTCGTCATGCTCGCCGATTTTAGTTTCAGGTCCCCTCAGGACATCTTTGCGAGCCTTGTCGCGGCCAAAAAGCACGGCATGCCGAAAATGGCGCTTCACGACGGGACGGGCGCGGCGTCGCATGAGGACATGGGCAAGCTCATGGGCAAAGTCATGGGCAAGCCCGATCTCAATGACGTCGCCTATGACGCCTTTCTCGCCAATGAGCGCACGATAGACGATCCCCAGATCATACCCGTCGAGAATGGCGGTCGCATTCTCCTGCGCGTCATCAATAGCGCGGCAATGAGCGCCTTTCGCGTCGACCTTGGCGCACTCGGCGGCAGGCTGGCGGCGGTGGACGGCCAGGATATTCTTCCCTGCGCCGGGGGCAATTTTCCGATTGCGGTAGGGCAGCGGCTCGACATTCTGCTGGACCTTCCCAAGGGAACCCGAGCCTTTCCGATCACTTTCGTGCTGGAGGGAGAAACAAAACAGACGGCAGTGATCCTCTGTCCGCCGGGCGCTAGAATAGACCGCCTGCCGGAGGAGGCTGCGGAGCCTGCTGCGCCGCTCGATCTCGCTTTGGAAAAACAGCTACGCGCCGCCGCTCCGCTTCCCGCAAGAAAGGCGGATCGCGTGATTCCGATCAATCTGACGGGCGATATGGCGAACTATGTCTGGTCGATCAATGACGTCGTCTGGAATGAAAAGACGCCGCCCATGACCGTTCGGGCGGGGGAGCGCGTGGAGCTCGCGATCACGAACAAGACAATGATGTCCCATCCCATGCATCTGCATGGCCACAGATTTCAGGTCGTGGAGATCGACGGCGCGCCGATCGACGGGGCGATGCGCGATACCGTCCTGGTTCCGCCCGGCAAGCGCGTTGTCATCGCCTTCGACGCCGATAATCCGGGACGATGGGCCTTTCATTGCCATTTGCTCTATCACGCGCAAGCGGGGATGTTTGCGAGTTTCGAATACGCCTGACGGCGCACATTGGCGGCGCGTTCGGCGGATGCGTGGACTTGGCCTTTGAGAATTGACCGATCGTTTGTTATCTTCGCGGCCGACAACAAAAATAAGGGACGGCTGTCGTGAATCCCCTGCTGGTCAGTTTCCTGTCCTTCATCGCCTTCATGATCGCCGCGCTCGGGGGGCTCTGGCTCGGTCATGCCCTTCCCGAGGGGCAGATAAGCGACCGCAATCGCGATCTCGTCAAGGAGGCGCGCCGCATGCTCGTGGCGCTTGCGTCCCTGACGCTCGGCCTCATCATTGCGTCGGCGACGACATCCTTCGAACAGCGGAGCAACGAAGTCGACGCGAGCGCCTCCAAGATCATCGCCCTCGACGCCACGCTCGCCAAATATGGCCCCGCGGCGCGCGAGAGCCGCGAATTGTTGCGTGGCATTGTCGCGCGCGGCATCGAGCGGATAGAGGTCGCCGCTCAGGAGGGCTTCAATACCGAAAAGACCCGCAAGGGAATTGGCGTCAACAAGCTTCAGCTGAAGCTGCTCGAACTCAATCCACAGAGCGAGCGAGAAACCTGGCTCAGATCGTCCGCCCTCACGCTCACGAGCGAGTTGGGGTCGTTCCGGTGGCTGAGATATGCCGGTTCGGATGGAAATATCCAGTGGCCGTTCGTCCTGATCCTCGTTTTCTGGCTATGCGGCGTTTTCGTCAGCTATGGCGTGGTTGCGCCGAACAACGCCATGGCTGTCGGCACGATAACGGTCGTGGCGCTGTCCATGGCGATGGCGATCCACCTGACGCTCGATCTCGATACGCCCAACCGAGGGCTCATCCAGATGTCCAGCACGCCGCTGAAAACAGCGCTGGTCCAGATTGGACCCGTTGCGGGCGCCGCGCCCCAATGAGAGATGCAAGCGGAATCGCCTGACATCGCGCTCGACGCCATCTCGTGACACAAGACTCCCTCGCCGTGGAGACCGCCATGAACGCCGCCGCTTCCATCCTCGCGCCCCATATCGCCCCGCGGCCCATGCCGGAGGCTTTGCTGGATGCGTTGCAGGCGCGTTTTGGCGCCTGTTTCTCGACCGCTCTGATCGTGCGGGAGCAGCATGGCCGCGATGAATCGGCCTATACCCATGTCCCGCCGCCGGCCGCCGTGGTGTTTGCCGCCACTTCAAGGGATGTCGCCGATGCGGTCCGGCTCTGTGCGCAATACAAGGCGCCCATCATACCGTTCGGCGTGGGCTCTTCCCTTGAAGGGCATTTGCTCGCCGTCGAGGGCGGCGTCAGTCTCGATCTCTCACGCATGAACCGGGTGCTCGCTATTCGTCCCGACGATCTCACTGTCACGGTGCAGCCGGGCGTGACGCGCGAGCAGCTCAATAAGGAGCTGAAATCCTACGGCCTGTTCTTCCCCATCGACCCCGGCGCGGACGCAAGTATCGGCGGCATGAGCGCGACCCGCGCCAGCGGCACCAATGCGGTCCGTTACGGCGCGATGCGCGAGAATGTGCTTGCCCTGGAGGTCGTGACGGCGCGAGGCGAGGTGATACGAACTGGCTCCCAGGCGAAGAAATCCAGCGCGGGCTATGATCTCACGCGCCTCTTCGTGGGCAGCGAGGGGACGTTGGGGGTGATGACGGAGATCACCCTGCGCGTCTATCCGCTGCCGGAGGCCGTTTCCGCCGCCGTATGCTCGTTTCCGACGATCGCCGACGCGGTGCATACGGTCATCGAGATCATTCAGCTCGGCGTGCCGATCGCCAGAGTGGAGCTCCTCGACGGGCCGTCGGTCGGCACGGTCAACCGCCATTCGAGGCTCGATTTGCGCGAAGAGCCGATGCTGCTCATGGAGTTTCATGGCTCGCCATCCGGCGTCAAGGAGCAGGCAGAAATCGTGCAGGAGCTCGCCGGCAATCATGACGGCCGGGCCTTCGAGTGGGCGGCGACGCCCGAGGAGCGCACGCGCCTCTGGACGGCGCGGCACCACGCCTATTTTGCCGCCGTGCAAAGTCGGCCCGGTTGTCGGGCGATCGTCACGGACGCCTGCGTGCCGATCAGCAAATTGGCCGATTGTCTGCTCGAGTCGAAGGCCGAGGCCGACGCCAGCGGCATTCCCTATTTTCTGCTCGGCCATGTCGGCGATGGAAACTTCCATTTCGGATATCTAATCGACCCTGACGACGCGCAGGAACGCCAGACGGCGGAGGGCCTCAATGACAAGCTCGTGATGCGTGCGCTGAGGATGGGCGGCACCTGCACCGGCGAGCATGGCGTGGGTTTGCACAAGATGGGTTTTCTGCGCAGCGAGGCCGGCGAAGGCGCGGTCGAGATGATGCGCGCAATCAAGCATGCGCTGGACCCGGACAACATCATGAATCCGGGCAAGATCTTTGATTGGAGCCGCGCTGGCGGCGCTCCGTGACGATCGCTTCAGGGCCAAGGCTCGATGGCCCGCCAATGTATCGGCGGCGCCGCATCTCCTGCGAAGGACCGCGAACGGCGTCGCATTTGCCGATTCTGGTCTGGCGGAAGAGGCGTTATGTTTCGTTCTCTCCAGCCACGGAGCGAGCTGCAATGGATGTTTCGTCGGCGCCGGGGCGCGCCGGGAGAGATCGTCTCCGCCTTTAGCGCTATCTACCTAACG
Organism: Methylocystis sp. IM3; assembly: GCF_038070105.1. NCBI lineage: Bacteria > Pseudomonadati > Pseudomonadota > Alphaproteobacteria > Hyphomicrobiales > Methylocystaceae > Methylocystis > Methylocystis sp. IM3. Next base: position 20,026 of record NZ_JBBPBZ010000003.1, read on the forward strand.
CAATAAGTGTCTTTACGTATTTACTGTTTTCGGCGCTCCCCGTTAACCTGATCGCGTTGTGCGCGCTTTCAATCCATTGGATGCGGCAGGAGCCAGGAGTCCCGGTCGTGAAACATTTTTTCGTCGGATTGGAGAGCAGATCCTTTTCCCCGACTGCAAAAAGCAAATCAGCTTATAAAAAACCTCTGTTGCGCAAAATTTCTCCCGAGGAGCACCAGGGCGCGCAGGAGATGATGCAGGAGTTCCTTGCACGGATGAAAGTCATCGGAAAGAACCCCCGGCAGGAAAACTTCGAGGCTTACGTCAAATCTGGCCGCCAATCGGCGAACTGAAGCTAAATTTTACGTCGGTAACGCTCGCCACTTCTTGGCGAATGAGCGCGGGCGTGCCCGTGCCGCCCGACGCGTCATGGGTATGTCTTTGGAGATATTGGGTATTTTTTGCTTTTGCGGACTTTGGCTGTGCAGGCGTCCCTGCGAAATGAATTTTCCTGGGGGTTTGGACCTTCGCCGCAGAACGGGAATCCGGATTTTCGTTGCGCGGAGTGATCCGATGCGCTAGATGTAACATCGAGGCGCGTGAGGTAACGAAACCTCTGCCGTTCTCGTGGCTGTGAAGCGCACTTCCGGGGAGCGCAAGGGTTTGTCGTTCTGTGGCGACTCGCTCCCCTGCATTGGAGGCTTGGGGCTGTAACGAAGGAGATTTCATATGAGAGTTTTATGTGCATCAACGGACCGGGAAGCAGTTCCTGCGGTCGGCAAGAAACTTTATCAAAAGCCACTCTTGAGAGAGCTCGCTCCCGGAGAACATGCGGCGGCGCGAGAGACGCTACAGGATTTTCATGCGCAGATGGAAATGCTGGGGGCGCGGCCGAGCCAGGAGAGCTTCGAGCTTTATCTCAAAAACCGTTCCAAAAAATAGCTTGAATATTTGTCGGTCGGATCAGCCGGAAACGCGCGGCGTCCGCCTCGCTTTCTTCCGGGCCATCGTGCAGGAATGCGCGTCTCAACCGTTTTTGAAGGCCTTTCCCATCTCATCAGCCGCATAAATGGCGTCTAGTACCGCGACGGCTGTTACCTCGAATGGCTCGTTATGGGCGCTTTCCCCGGCGGCGACGGCGCGCTCGGCGATGAGGCGTCCCAGTTCGGACGGCAGCGTCGCGAGCCCGAGGTCAGCCAACGTCAGCGGCAGGCCGACGGAAAGACAGAAGCTCATCACTTCGTCGATGACAGAGGTCTCCCTGCCTTCCAGTACGAGCTGAACCAGAGTGCCGAAAGCAACCTTTTCGCCATGAAGGCGATCATGCGTTTCACGCGCCGCGGTCAATCCATTGTGAACGGAATGCGCGACAGACAGACCGCCCGACTCGAATCCGAGACCTGAAAGAAGAGTATTTGCCTCGATGATGCGCTCGAGCGCCGGCGTGATCGCGCCTGCCTTCGCCGCCTCCACGGCGGAGGCGCCATCCTTGAGCAAGGTTTTGTAGCAGAGCTCCGAGATTGCCGCAGCGGCGATCGTGCTCAGGCCTCCCACGACGTTTTTCTTGTGGGCGCGGATACTGGAGTCGGCTTCGAAATAGGTCGCGAGCGCATCGCCCATTCCCGAAATCAGGAGGCGCACCGGCGCTCGCGCGATGACGCTGCTGTCGACCAGAACGAGATCGGGGTTGCGCTTGTAAAACAGGCACTTCTCGAATACGCCCTCCTCACTGTAGACAACCGAGAGCGCGCTACATGGCGCGTCGCTGGACGCCGACGTCGGACAACAGGCGACTGCCAGGTCTAGCTCGGATGCGACAGCCCGCGCGGTATCCAGTGCTTTTCCGCCCCCGACGCCGATCACGACGGCTGCCGCAATTCGGCGGGCTGCATCCATGCCGCGCGAAATTTCGGCAAGAGAGCATTCTCCGCCGAAGGGGAGAACCTCGAAATCCAATCCGTACCTCGGAAAGGTCTCGCTCCAAACGCCGCCCAGGAGGGCGCGCGGGCTCTGGCTCGCAATGATGAGCGCCTTTCCGGAAAACCCCAGCCGTTTGAGCTCGGATGCAAGCGAATGCGTGGCGTCGCGGCCCTGGACGTAACGCGCCGGCGCGCAGAACACATGCAACATCGGACGCCTTCCCCTCGCTGGTTTTCAACGCGTCTTATCCCGCCGCCTGGCGTCGCGGAGACAATTACTACAAGAAACACGCATCGGAGCAATCGTTTTGCGCAGCGCAATTTAGACGTTGCCGGTCGAGCCGGACGACTCCGATTTCCGCATCGATCCGCGACTGGGAGGTGCGCCGATCTCGCGTCACGGATGTGTCCGGGCGCACATGTCGCCGGTCGGCGCGGCGCTAGGGTTCACGTCACGAACAACAGCGATGGATGGAGAGCCAGATGACCGGCGCAATGACCAGAATCATCGGAGCCTTGTTAGGCGTGACGATCTTCCTTGCGGTTGGCGTGGGCCTCGCGAATGCCCATAGCGCTGTCGACGGCTATCGCGAGGCGGACAGCTGCGGCGATGCGCCGGGCGGGCTTTCTAAAACAGCTCTATGCGCAAATAGCCAATGATCTCGTTGTGACTTCCCCAGGAAGCGACCGAGGACAAAGTCAGATGACGGAACAAGAGAGAGAAATCGGGCGCCTGGTCATGCCGCCAACGGCGGAAGACGCCATCGCCCTATATGAGGCGATCTCTGGAAAGACGCTGACGCCGCAGGAGCGGCGAGAAGTCGAAGAGGGCTTCGAGGCCATGCTCGCAGCCCGTGAGGAGGGACAAGCGCGCAGTCATTGATCTCATCAATCCCGCACCGAACGACATTGGGTTACGCTGGCGAGCGGCGGCCCCTTGCGGGGCCGCGTAACCCTCAAGGATGACCGAAGGACGGCAGGGGAGGCAAGGACTCGATATGCTGCCCGAGACCTGTGTAGCTTTGATTTCCGATTTGGGTGACGGTCGCATCGTTGCTGAGTTTGCTGCCCGCCTTGCCGATGGCGACTTGCTGGACGCCGAAAAAGTTGACGGCGCTGTGTTGATCGGCGTTGACGTTATTGTTTGGCCCGAGCTGGACGCCAGCTGTGGCGCTCAAGAGAGGGTTACGGATATTGACCCCGATAAAGCTGGGGCTAAGACTAAAAAAGTCTCCCGCGTGCGCCTGGGCCGCTCCGGCGCAGACAAGAACGGGGATGATGAGATATTTCATTTCGTGCGCTCCTCACTATTCTGCGTCCGCGACCGCAGATGATCGCCCCTTGCCCCCGACGAGGAGATCGCGGCCGCCCGAGGCCGCCGCGACCTGATCCGTAGATCCTTTGAGGAACGTTCAGGGAGCGCCGAAGTTCAGCGGAACCTGAGCCTGTATGACCGTCGCCTTGTTAATGGCCTCGCCGCCCTTGGAGGTGTCGCCGATCGTCTGGCTGAGATCAATCTTCTGCGAAAGCGAAGATTTCGCCCCCGCATTGACCGGGACCTGGGCCTGCACGATGAAAGCCTTGTTCAGGGCGAAGCCGCCCTCGGAAGTATTGCCGATCTTCTGGTTCAACAATAACGCCTGGGCCAGCGGCGCGAGAGGCGACGCTCCCGAAGCCGCGCCCGACGATTGGGTCGAAGATGTCGTTACGGTATCGGCAAACGCAAAGCTGGTCGAAAGGGCCACAACAGCCGGGACAAGAAACAACTTTTTCATGGACAATCCCTCCGATTTCGAAGCCCCAGAACGCGAGCTTCTGTCAGGGTTTATCCGGCTACGAAAAACGTCGATAGATAGCCATTTGGCTACGTCACATGCCCAAAAGGGTGAGTGGCGGCGCAAAGAGGGAACGACCGCCTCAATAGCTGTCTTGGCGGAAAACCCCGAGGGTTTCGAGCATGGCGCAATTTTAGGCGCGACGCGCCAAGGGTTTAATCCGATTTGCCTTGTTGGCTCTGTAGCGGAACTGAGCCTTGCGGCGCGTATGCGTCGGCGTCGTTCTTTCCAGCCGCTTTCGCGCCATCGTCCGTTTCGATCTCCGCGCCGGGATCGGCGCCCGTTATCGACTTGATCGCTTTGCCAGCGATCGCATGGCCTATTATGCGACGCACGATTTGAGCGTCGGCAGGAAAGGCGAACAATCCACTCACGAAGAGGGCCGACAGGAGGCGCGTAGGGGCTTTCATTGTGACACTTTGAATTGCAGCGAAGGAGCGGCGGCGAGACATAGGGAGATCGCCGCCTGTCGAGAGAAAAACACGATTTGATCGTAACACCGCAAGCGGATATAAAACAATAGGTAACACGGGCGGGTGTGGACGTTCGCCTCAGTTTGGAGAAAACGGAATGCAGGGGAGACATCTTCTATTATGCGCCATCTTGGCGCTTTCTGCATATGAGGCGCGCGCAGAGGCCGTCGTCGTGCGTCGCCCTGTTGCGCCTGGCCCTACCGTCGTCCGTGATGTTCGATCTCCCGGCGTCGGCGCCCCTGGTGTTGGCGTGAGGCGCGGCGTCGGCGTGGGAGCGCCTGGCGCTGGTCTCACCGTCCGAGGACCTGCGGGGATCGGCCGTTAAACCGGTTAAGGGAGAAGCGGCTGTTTCGTAAAAGCCGGGACGGCCGCTTTCCAAGCTGCGCCAAAGCCGCAGAGTTTATTTTGAGCTCAGAATTCATTACGGAAAAACGTCATGTGGTGGAATTCTCCTTCGTAAATCCACATCGCACAGCGTGGGAGGCAAGACGAGGCGGGCAGATCACAAGCTCTGTTTCGAGCCATCCGCGCTGGTCAGGTACGACTTGGAGTCGCCAACCGTGCTTAGGACACTTTTGATTTCCTCCAGTGGCATTGTGGCGAACGCCGTCGATAAAGCATCCGCAGCCGTTGCAGTCGGCGACACAACCGAAACGCTTTTATAAAATTTCGGACTCCTGCCGGTATGCGGATCGAAAAGATGCGTGAATTTGCTACGGCTGTCAAAATGGAATCCATATCCGCCCGACGTTGCAATCGAGCAATCTTCGACCTCGAGCGTTTGAGCAACATTGCCGGGGTGATCTGGGTCCTCGAGGCCCACCCGCCAGAGCCGTCGCTTGGGACGCCCTATTAAGCGCATTTCTCCCAGATCGACCAGAACGTGCTCAACTCCGCCCGCGCGGAGCAGATCCGTCACACGATCAGTAATATATCCTTGTGCTATTCCATTCAAAGTAAGACCCATCCCCGGTGCGAGCACAATACGGTCTGACGCCAGGACGATTTTCGTGAGCCCCACACGTGAAAGCGCGAGTTGGATATGGCTTTCATCCGGACCATCCGGGTCTGGGTCGGGTACAGAAAAATGCGACGCGTAGAGCTCCCAAAGCGGTTGCACGCTCGGATCGAAGGCCCCATGCGTCAGCACGTGATAAGTAACGCACATTGAAAGAAGCTTCAGAAGATCCGTTGGAGGCGCGAGGAGCAGGCCATTGCGATTGAGCGTCGATAATGCCGATTCTGTACGATACAGACTGAATATTTTTTCCAAACGCTCCAATTCAGTTAGAGACTGCTTTATCAGATTCTTCGCAACAGCTGGCCTGTTATGGTACAATTCTATGCTGGCGAGGGCGCCGAGCGCCGTCCCGCGCCAGATCACGGGAGTCTGCGATTCAACGGAGTGTTGCGAATATGAATTCAGCGGGCACATTCCCGCCGAGCTCGCCACGATATGCAGAAACCGGCGTCGGGAGAGACTGTTATTGAGCAAGCTCATAACTCTTTCCTTTCGAACTTCACGCGTGCCACCAGCAGGGGAATCGCGACCCATACAGAAAGGTCAGCAATTAAGAATGAGGGGTGGAGCTGGGCGCCTGCGGACATGCCGGCCATTCCGGAGAGAAGCCTCACATCTGCGAAAGCTGTCAGATTCAGCACACGATATGCGTCGTTGGGGTTGAGCAACAGCAAGACGTTGAAGCCCATCGGTCCGATATGGCGGCCCTGGTCCAGAACAAGTATCCCCAGCAGGGCCATATCGTAGAGGAGCACGAAGAGAAGCCAAACCCCTACAGCCGCAATCACCGCTGCGCCACGGGAAGCCACATGCACGCTGATAGCGTAGCCAATCGAGATAAAGACAGCTCCAAGCAGAATGGAAGATCCCACCATAACCGAGAATGAGTGCCAGCTCTCTTGCGGCGTGAGGTCGCCTCGGGCTGTCACGGCGAGGGCGGCTGCGCTGTATCCTATGAGCGTCGCAAAACAGAGAAGACTGAGGTGTCCGATGAATTTGCCTATTAGGACTTGGGAGCGTGCGACCGGATAGCTCAACAAGAGCAGAAGCGTGCCACGCTCCTGTTCCCCGACGATTGCGTCATGGGCAAGTAGAAGAGAAATAAGTGGCACAAGCAATGTCGTCAGGCTCGAAAGACTCACAACGACGATATCAAGCGCGTTTGCCTTCACTGTTCCTGTCGGAGCGCTTCCCAAAAGGGCGATCGTCAAGGAGAGAGTAGCGAGAAGGAGGGTCGATGCGACAATCCAGTGGTTTCTAGACCCCTCGCGAATCTCTCTTCCTGCGATTGCCAAAAGGCCCATCAGCAAGCATCATCTCCTTGCGGAAGGAAGTGGGAATACAATTGGTCGAGCGTCGGCGGGAAAAGCCCTACGTCCTCGATGGTCGTGTGGTTCTGCAAAATAGCGTGCAGCACTCCCATCTTGTCTTTCCTGGAGCAGAGAAATTCCATGCGATTGTCATAGACTCGCAATTCCTCGACGGGCCCAAGCCGCTCTTTGTCGATAACGGCGCCTTTCCGAGTCTTCACCGCAAATCGCAGCGGCAAGGCGGCGAGCTCCATCAGTTCGTCGACGGAACCGTCTGCAACAACACTCCCGCGGCGCATGACGATGATACGGTCGAGCTGATTCTCGAGTTCCGTCAGAGAGTGCGAGGATAGTAGCACGGCGACGCCCCGGGCGCGCAGTGTGGCAATGATTTCATAAAATGTTTGCCTCACAGCGGCGTCGAGTCCCGTGGTCGGCTCGTCGAGCAGGAGCAACCGCGGGGCGCCGATGAGTGCTTGCGCGAGGCCAAGCCGCTGGCGCATGCCTTTTGAATAAGTATGGATAAAGTCGCAGGCGGCTTTGCTGAGTCCTACACGTTCAAGAAGGGCGGACTCCTCCGCGGGCCGCACGCCTTTCAGTCTCGCATAATAGGTCAGGATCTCGCGGCCTGTCAGCGCAGGGCTGAAAGAGACGTTTTCCGGCAGGAAGCCAATTTGCCCCCGTGTGTGGCCATGAGAGGGATCCTCGCCAAACACCCTGATCGCGCCGCCGGTCGGCCGTGACAATCCTAATATCATCTTGATCAAGGACGTCTTTCCGGCGCCATTGTGCCCGACTAAGGCGATGCTGCGCCCCGCCGGGAGCCTGAGGTCGACGTTCTTGAGGATGTCTCGGCCTGCAAGACGTTTGGAGAGGCTTGAGATTTCGACCGGGAGCGTCATTCGAGTCTGCCGAGGGCTAACGGGGGATCGATATGTATCGGTCGCATCAACGGGGCGGAATCCACAACTCCTCCGGTCTGTAAAACTGGAAACTGAGATTGCGCCCACCGCAAAAGTTGTACGGCAGGACTATTCGCCAACATTTTTGCGAGGGGAGCCGTCCAAATTACACGATCAATGATGTCGTTGGGCCGGTAGACGACGTCTGCTATCCCGTCGCCGTCGAGATCGAACGCCGGGTTATCACTCCAGTAGTTCCCTCGCCTGCTTTTCGACCATTCTACAAAACGCGTCCCAACATATTTTACTTGGGTCCGGTTCTGGATGAAGACATTATCAAAAATCGCGTTCTGCTCGGATCCGGCAGTAAAATGAACGCCGATGTCACATTTCTCGAACCAGTTACGATAGAATGTATTGAAGTTTGCATCATAGATGAAAAGGCACTTTTGCGGGCCGTCCAGGACGATGTTGTCACGCACCGTCGAATAATTAGCAAAATTGAACATCAGGCCGTAGTTTGTGTCATGACGCGACAGGTTTCCGACCACCTCGAGCCTGGGCGAGAACATGATCGCAAACCCAATATGATTGCCGATCGAAACATTGCCGCTCACGATGCTGTCCGACGCATACATGTAATGAACAGCATAGCGCAAATCCCGCATCGTATTTCCCCCGAAAATGTTGTTTCTACTGGAGATCACAAATAGGCCGTCGCGACCGAAACGAATATCGTTGTCGAGGACCTGGGCGCCTGGCGCATTCCAGACAGTAACGCCATTCCCAGCTTCACTCAATCTTTCCGGTCGATTGCCTACGATGAGATTGCTTTTAACAATTGCGTCTTCCGCGCCGTGAACATATATTCCGAAGAGATTATTTTCGAGGATATTCGCCTCGACGCGGGCACGACTCGCCGCCTGCTCAAGAAAGATCCCTGAGTCCATCTGCTCGAGATCGAAACCAGATCCCCGGATCGTCAGGTTGCGTATGGTCGCATCTGGCGCAGAAACCGTAATAACGCTACCGACCCCAGATGCGGTAATGTTCGCGCCGGCGTCGCCTTCAAGAATGAGCGGCCTGTCTATTTTTATTGGGCCGGCATATTGGCCGCTGGCGAGGTGAAGGACGCCTCCTGTCGGAGTTCGGTTCACGAGTTCCTGAAGGTCGATAGCCGGTCCCTCAGCGGCAAAAGCTTGCATAGACGGCATGCAAAAAGCGAGCGCCAGCATATTCGCCTGCATGAGCGTTGCGCCCACCTAGGTCTCCCTTGGATGAACCAGCATACGGCCACGCATTTCCATATGCATCGCATGGCAGAACCAGGTGCAGAAATACCAGTAAACGCCTGGTTTGTCGGCTATGAAGGTTACGGATGAGGTCTCCTGTGGGCCGATTTCCATGTTGACCCCGTAGTTGACGATGCAAAATCCATGTGTGAGATCTTCGACCTGGTCTATATTGGTGATGTAGACAGTGACCTCGTCACCCTGCTTGACATCAAACTTCTCGAGCGCAAACGTGGGCGCCGTAGAGTACATGTAGACCCGAAGCTTATTACCGTCACGAACGGTTTTTGCATCGCTTTCGAGCTTGACGCCGTCCTTTTGGGCCTGACTCCGCGCATCCTCGAACATCGGATCGTCGCGCTTGTAAAGACTCGTGACGTGGCCCTCGAGCTTGGAGCGGTGGATAATCACAGCATCATGAGGCTCTGCAAAACTTGGCCCGTCATGAACCAGTTTCATTTTGTCTCCGGAAATATCGATAAGCTGGTCGTTTTCGGGTTTCAGTGGACCGACGTTCAGGAATCGGTCCTTGGAAAACTTGTTCAGTGAAAGAAGCCACTTTCCGTCAGCCTCCTTGGTCTCGCCCATCGAGGAATGGTTGTGGCCTGGCTGGTAATGAACGTCGATTTTATCGATGATCGGATCGACTTTTTCTCCTTTGAAAGCCTTGATGGCCTTATCGATGCTCCATTTGCAAACCTGGCTGTCGAGAAACAGCGTTGTATATGCATTCCCCCGTCCGTCGAAGGCAGTATGGAGCGGACCGAGGCCGAGTTCCGGTTCGGCGACCACGACATCACGAGGTTTCAGCTTGTCGTCGAAAAGCTGGTCGAAAAGGCGTACGTCGAAGACGGTGACGGTTGGCGAGAGCTTGCCATTCGCGACGACGTGAATCCCGTCCGGCGCCGCGTTCATGCCGTGTGGATTGTTCGAGACAGGCACATAACGCGTGTACGGAGAGCCGTGGCGCCCATCTATCACAGGGACTCCATTTATGCGGCTGAAATGACCTTTCTTGACGGCGTCTTCGATTCGCTTGATGCTGAAAATGACAACCCAATCCTGCTCCTTCGCCGTCATCTCGGCCAGATTGACGCCTTTTTCCGAGTTGTAGCAAGTGGCAAAGGCGTATTTGCCCTGGTAGTCGGCGTCATTGTTGTCGAGGTTGCCATCGACGATCACCTGCCAGGCGACTTTCATGGAGTCGCCATCCACAGCAGAGAAAATGGACCGGTACTGTTTTGGATCGTCGAGCGTCTTGCCGTCGTTCGGGATCGGCACTTCATATTCCCCGTTGCAAAAAAGATAACCGGTGCGCGGGAACTTTTGGGGTCTCATCCCGTGCACGGTGTATTGATTGGGTAGTTCAATGATCTTGTCGCATTTCATTATATCCGTTCTGATCCGCGCAAGACGGGTATTGGCCTTATCATTGATGAAAATGTAACGACCGTCGTAAGTTCCGTCGGTGAACGACATATGCGGATGATGGGCGTCGCCGTTCATCCATATCCCGCCCCGCGCCTTGAGGCGCGCACGGGTTTCGGGGGTGAGCCCTTCCGTCAATATTTTTACTGATTCATTTGTCAGGCCCCAGCCGGTCGCGCTGTCTCTGTTGAAAACGGGTATCCGCATCAATTCACGCATCGACGGCATACCGATTATGCGGATCTCGCCGGTCTGGCCGCTGCTGAAAAAGACATAGTATTCGTCGAGTTCGCCGGGCGCGACTTCCGTCTTGCATGCGGAAGCGGCAGAGGGCTGGGCCTCGGCCGGCGTAATGGCGGTCCTGCCGCCGTCGCTGCTGCCGACGATGGTTCCGGCTGCGCCCGCGATCGCTCCCGCGGCGCCAGCGCCCAGAATAGCGCGACGGCTCATCCCCTTGGTTTCCTGATCGTCACCAGACATGCGCGGACTCCCTCGACACCGAATTTCGAAATCGTGCGCGAATCTGCATCGTCAAGCGCCGTCGCGATGCGAACTGGGCGTTGAGAAGGGTCTCGCTATCCGCGCGTTCTCATCGAAGGCGAGGATAGCGCCTGCAATTTTTCTCGCTTCAGGCGAAGTTGAATCATGTGCGGGCACCTTTGGTCATCCCAGTAAAGCTCCTGGCAGTGCATGCAGTAAATGCACTCATTGGGGTTGATGTGTCCGTCTGGGTGGATCGATTGTACGGGGCATTCGCGTGCGCAACGCTGGCAGGGAGACCCGCATTCAGGCCAACGCTTGAGCCATTCGAACATGCGCATTCGGCCCGGGATGGCGAGGGCGGCGCCGAGAGGGCAGAGATAGCGGCAAAAGAAGCGTTCGATAAACAAGCCCATGAACAACAGGGCGCCAGCATAAACTACGTAGGGCCAGCTGCGCACGAATTTGAGAATGATTGCTGTTTTGAACGGCTCGACTTCCGCAAGGCGTTCGGCGAACGCAACGGAATACAGGGAGGCGCCGAAAAGCACCAGGAAAATAATGTATTTTATCGGCCACAGCCGCTCGTGTAGAGCCCATGGCACCGTGATCTGGGGAATCCGCCAAGCCTGCGCGGCGTTGTTGAGAAGCTCCTGCAAGGCGCCAAACGGGCACAGCCATCCGCAAAAGGGACCGCGGCCCCAGAACAATAGAGAAACGACGACGCCGAACCAGAGGATGAATACAAGGGGAGCCGTTAGAAAATATTCCCAATGGAAGCCGGTGGCGAGGGCATTGGTGAAGGTGATGACGTTGACGACGGAGAGCTGCGCATTTGCATACCATCCGAGCCAGAGAAGTATGAAGGCGAGGTAGCTCCGACGCACCCATGCGTAGAAGTTCGGGCGTCGCACGAGGAAGTCCTGGAAAAAGAAAATCGCCGTGAGCACAAGGAGAGTGATCGCCGTGAGCGCTATGTTCAGCGCGTCCTCCCGCCAGATGCGCCGCCAGAGCGGTTCGTCGAGAGGACCGGCAAGAGGCGGATTTCTGGCGTGGAGGCCATCTTCGGCGAGTGGCTTTTGCTGGAGCGTGGGCGTTCCCTCGATCTTGAAATAGCGCTCCGGGAGTTGGTATTTCAGATCGAAAGTAAGGAATGCTTTTTCCCGTCCGCCGATCGCGCGCTGCACGAGCAGTTGGAGGCGCCAAGGTTCAGCTGGGTCGAAACGGGCGTCGGCGGGGATAAGAAAGATCCCTATCTCCGGGAGCTTCGGCGCGCCTGCGGCGGCGAAGGCGCCGATGCGGGTATGGTCGCGATCACGGAAACGTATGGTCTCGGCGCCCTGGATCAACTCGAAACGGTCGAATATTCCGCCCCGGACATAGGCGGAGCCCTTGAAGGAGAAACGCCCTTTGGCCGCTATTGCAATCGCCTGCTGGCCCGGGGCGAGACGCTGCTGCAATTGACTGAATTCCTGATCGCCGAGCAGGCTTCGCCCAATCGGCGGAAACGAAGCCGGGGCCGCATAAAGGTCGATAAAGGTTTCTTCGGGCTCCCCCGTTTCCGGATGTTCAGCGGCCGCAGGGGGGCCGGACTTCGCAAAAGCGGAATTGACTTGCGCGACCGTCAGGCGGAGCTGGCCGACCGAACCGTCGCGAAGCAATCCCTCCCAATCCGGCGGCGCCGTTGCGTCGGGGTTTATTGTTCGCCCGCTCGTCGGCGCTTTAGTGGCCGGCGGACCAGCCGAAGCCTGTTCGGACAGGCGGCCGGCTTCTATGAGCTTGACCGCGGAACGTATGACGCTGTCGCCGATCACCAGGACCGTGACGGTGGCCCCGCTTACAATATCGACCCGCGGGACAGGTTCTGCGCCGGTCGTGATGCGCGACACGTTGAGTCCGACCAGTTTTTGCATCGATGCGACGATGCGGGACTCGGGTATGCCGACGAGCACGATCGGCTCCTTGTGGTCGACAAGCTTCAAGCCCGCGATCCGACCTTGCGGGCTGACGCCGACTATGATCTCGATGGGCTTTCCCGAATAGCCGACTGCGTTTGCGAAATCAGAGTTCAAATAGGCGAAGCCGAGCTGTTCGTTGCCTCTCAAAACGGGAATGAGCGGCGGCTCCCCTTGGGGCGCGCCGAAGCGATCGGCGCCGGGGATAATGTCTCCGGGCTGGACTTTGGCGATCAATTCGACGAGGCGACTCGCCGCACGAGCTGCATCAATATGGAAGGAGCAACACAAAGCGAGGAGGATCACGGCGCGCAAGAGGCGCTTGAGGCTTTGTTTCAAGGCGCTACCTGTCGTGAGGAATGGATGAAATGGGCTCCCGCGTGCTTTTGTGCCGCGTGGCGCCCTCTACTTATGATCGGCGCGAAACTCGACGCGTCAATCCGTGGGCGGAAGATAGTGACGCGAATCCGTGGGACCGAAAACTGATGGGCGTGCTGAAGTCTGAACCTGAAGGCGTCGTCGAATCTCTTCCGGAACTGATGGCGATCGCGAAGGCCATGGAAGAGGAGGCCGCCATGCGGTATCGTCAACTTTCGCGACGGATGCGCAGCCTCGACAATGACGCAGCTGTGAAAGTCTTCGAGCATCTCGCGAGCGAGGAGGAGGCGCATTCGGCGAGAGTTACGGAACTGTCCGTGGCCGTAACGGGGTCTGCGCCAAAGCCGGCGGACATCCGCTGGGAGCTTCCCCCGGATCTGGAGGACGAGGGTATGGCGGATCTCGCCGTCTCGCGCCTCGTTACACCCTACCGCGCCCTGTCCATTGCGGTTCGGAACGAAGATCGCGCCTTTGCATTCTGGAGCTATGTCTCCGCCTATGCGCCGAGCGAGGCTGTCCGTCGCTATGCGGAGCGCATGGCGCGAGAAGAGTTGCGCCATGCGTCGATTCTGCGGATGGAGCGACGAAGGGCCTACCATGGCGAACTGCGCGCGGCGGGCTTGCCGCCGGCGATATCCATGAGGGAGCTACAGGAGAAAGCAGCATCGCTGGAAGAGGGCATACGGAGGACGTGCAGATCTTTGGCGTCCGCCGCAGCGGTGAGCGGCGACGAGGCGACGGCAGATCTCCTTGGGAGAATAGCAGAGGCAGGGAGCGGCAATAGGCGGGCGTCCGTCTTTTCTGGCGTCGGCCCCTCCCCGACACAGCGTCATGGCGCGCCGGATTCGGTCGTCATGATCGATCAGGCGATCGCAGCCTGTGAAACTGCAGCGGAAATCTATTTGCAGGCGGCGGAGTCGGCCGCCGACGAACGCGTCGCCCTCGAGGCGCAGCGTCTCTCCAAATCCGCGATCACGCGCCTGGTGGCGTTGCGGGGACGCCGAGTTGAAATAGCGCCGGTCCAATTCGAAGACAAACCGGGAACTGCTCCGTGAGCGAACGAGCTTCGAGGCGACAACGAATGATCATTGCGCGAAAGTCGAGTTCCGAAAGTTGATTGCAGTTGCGAATGAAATCAATTCGGCTTACGCTATCCTTCTCTTGTAAGTTTGTAACTATAACTCTGAGAGACACGAGATTCTGAGAGGAGCGTCCCGCGATCAAGTTAAGTTGTGGACGCGTAAGTTGCATTGGCTCGATTTTTTAGGAGGAGAGCTATGGCGCAGGCGCTCAGCTATCCTGGAGTTTACGTCAATGAAATTGCGAGCGGCGTTCGTACGATCACGGGCGTCGCGACTTCCGTGGCGGCGTTTATCGGCCGGGCCAGAAAAGGGCCAGTGGACAGCGCCGTCGACATTGTGGGTTTCGGTGATTTCGAGCGCATTTTCGGCGGGCTCTGGACCGACAGCTCCATGAGCTTTGCCGTTCGGGATTTCTTCCTGAATGGCGGCGCGCGCGCCGTGATCGTGCGCCTGTTCAACGACGGCGCGGGCGGCTCCGCCGATGCGGCGATCGAGGCGGTCGGCAATATAATCGCCGCCGCGCGGGGCGCCGCAAACGGCAAGGCCGCGAAGGACGCCGCCAAGGCCGTTTACGATCCGATCGCCGCGGACACGGATGCGCCGCAGCCTGTCAAGGACGCCGCCAAAGGCGCGATGGATGCGATTTCAACGCTTGCGGACAATGCCGACGCCGCGGCGATCGATGCGGCTGCGAAGAAAGCGGCCGCCTCGGCGCCAAAGGCGACAGTGCGCGTGCTCAATGTCGGCGAGCTTACATTCAAGGCTGTGAGCCCCGGCGCATGGGCGAATAAGCTCCGCATTCTGATTGCGGCCGCCAAGCCGGCGACGGCGTCGAGCGTCGCGTCGACGCTGGGCGTGAGCGTTGGCGATCTTTTTGATCTCACCGTGACGGACCTCGATAGCAACGCCACGGAAATTTACGAAAATCTGACGGTAAAAAATTCCATGCGCCGGGTCGATCACATGCTGGCCGACTCCGCGCTGATCGCCTGGAATGGCGGGGACCTCGACAGCCAGACGCCGGCGCTTCCCGATTTCTCGGCCGTGTTCGGCGATGACCAGCTCGGCCAGAAATACGCCGAAATGCTCGCCGCCCAGAAACAACTGCCCGACCCGACCAAGGACCCGCTCAAAACCAGGAAGAAGGCCTATAGCGACGCGCTCGCGGCGATTGCCGGTCTGATCGGAGACGGCGGCGCGCTTGCTTCGGCGGATTTTCTGAAGCCCAATGGAGAGGATAAGAAGACTGGCCTTTACGCGCTGGAGCAACTCTACACGCGCGACGGCATCTTCAACCTGCTTTGCATCCCGCCCTATAATGCGGGCGGCGACGCCGATGTCGGGGTGATCGCGGCCGCCGGCGCCTATTGCGAGAAGCGCCGCGCGGTCTTGCTGGTCGATCCGCCGAGCGCCTGGAAAAGCGTCGCGGCCGCGGTGGTCGGCTTCTCGGCCGATCCCGACCAGATTGGCTATCGCGGCCGCAACGGCGCGATCTTCTTCCCGCGGCTGAAGATGCCCAATCCGCTTCGGGACAATCGCATCGAGGAATTTGCGCCCTGCGGGGTGGTCGCCGGCCTGTTCGCGCGGACCGACACGCAGCGCGGCGTGTGGAAGAGTCCAGCGGGCATCGACACATCGCTCATCGGCGTGTCCTCGCTCGCTGTGCCGATGACCGACGGCGAGAATGGCCTTTTGAATCCGCTCGGGGTCAATTGCCTCCGTCACTTCCCTGTGTTTGGCTCGATCAACTGGGGCGCGCGCACGCTCAGGGGCGCCGACGCCTTCGCCGACGAATATAAATATGTCGCAGTTCGACGAACGGCGCTCTACATCGAGGAAAGCCTCTACCGCGCGCTCAAATGGGTCGTGTTCGAGCCCAATGACGAGCCTTTGTGGGGGCAAATCCGGCTCAACGTCGGCGCCTTCATGCACAATCTCTTTCGCCAGCGCGCTTTCAAGGGCGAAAGCGCGAACGAAGCCTATTTCGTCAAATGTGACAGCGAAACCACCACGCAAAATGACGTCAACCTCGGCGTGGTCAACATCAGGGTCGGCTTCGCGCCGCTGAAGCCCGCCGAATTCGTCGTATTGCAACTCCAGCAAATGGCCGGCGCGATCGAAGCGTGAGGGGAGACGTCATGGCTCAGTTCACCGTCAATCCGCAACGCTTCGATCCCTACAAGAACTTCAAGTTCAGAATCAAATGGGGCTCGGACTATGTCGCGGGCGTGAGCAAGATCAGCGGATTGAAGCGCACGACGGAGGTCGTCAAGCATCGTGAGGGCGGCGATCCGAGTTCGAGCCGCAAGTCGCCGGGCCGCACCGAATACGATGCGATCACGATCGAGCGCGGCGTCACCCACGACGTCGAGTTCGAGCAATGGGCGAACAAGGTGTGGAATTACGGCTCCGGCCTCGGCAAGGAAGTTTCTCTGGCCGATTTCCGCAAGGATCTCGTCATCGAGGTCTACAACGAGGCGGGACAGCCGGCGATCCGTTACAAGGTGTTTCGCTGCTGGGTTTCTGAATTCCAGGCCACGTCCGATCTCGACGCCAATGGCAATGCGGTTCTGATCCAGCATCTCAAGCTCGAGACCGAGGGCTGGGAGCGCGATTACGATTTGCCGGAGCCCACAGAGGGCGCGTTCACCGAGCCGGCCTGAGGCGTCGTCATCATGCGGACGCTCTCTCCCTCGGAACTCCTCGATGTGTGCGACCTCGGCGACGGGTCGAGCCCGGCGGGTCGAGCCGTGCTGCTGCTCGATGCGGCTGACGCCAGGGACGATGACGCGGATGGGGATCCCCGCGACTGGCCCCTCGGCCTCGTCAACGGCGCGCTGCTGCGCCTGCGGGCCCAGGTGTTCGGCCCACGTCTCGAAGTGCTGGCGAATTGCCCGCAATGCGCGGCGATCTGTGAGAGCGCGCTCGATTGCCTCGCCATCGCCGCCTCGGCGCCTCGACGGTCTGGGCCCTTCCTGCTGGCCTATCGCGAGGAGCTCATCGGCTACCGCCTGCCGACCCCCGCCGACGTGATGGCCGCCGCAGATTGCGCGGCGACGCCTGCCCATGCGCTCGCCCGCCGGATCCTCCTCGACAGCGACGCAGTGGACGCGCCGGGGCTGGCCGGCGCGCTCGCCCTCGCAGTCGCCGAGGCGGACCCGCTGGCGCAAATCGAGCTGGCGCTTCACTGTCCCGAATGCGCGGCGCGCTGGACCGAGCCGCTGCACGTCATCGACATCCTGTGGGCGGAACTGCGCAACTTCGCCACGCGCCTCACGATCGACATCGCCCGGCTCGCGCAGGCGTTCGGCTGGCGCGAGGCGGACATTCTGGCGATGAGCCCCCGCCGGCGCCAGCGCTATCTCGCGTTGTTGCCGACATGAGCGCCGAGAGCGACGCCGCATCGGCGGGAAAGGCGCCGGATCTGTTCGAGGCGCTCGTCAGCCACGAACGAGGCGACCGGGCGGCGGCGGCGCCCAGCCTGCGCCCCCGTCTGCCCTATGTGTTCGGCGCGGAGACGGGCGTCGAAAGTGAAGCGCCCGTCGATCCGGCGGCGCTATCCACGCGCCAGGCGGAGAAGCCGGCTGCGGGTCCGTTTGTCCCGCCCGCCGCCATCGGCCAGCCGTCGCCAACGATCGCCGCCGTCGCCGGATCAGACCCGCCGCCCCCGGGGTCGGCGCTGCTCGCTTCTCGTTCCGAGGCGGTGAGGCGGTCGCCGGAGCCGGAGCGGTCAGCGGATCGCAAACGGCCCGTTGCCCGAGAGGCCGAAGACGCCAACCGACGCGGCGAGGTCGGAGCGCAGCCGCGTGACCCTGCGAGCCGCGAGCATCGCGTGTCGGAACCGGGGCCGGCGCCTTCGGAGCCGCGCGGCTCGCGCCGAGGCGAACACATTCTCGCCCGTCCGCCGATCCCGGCGATCCCGCCGATCGCCGCGACGCGGACGGGCGCGGCGCTTTTGCGCAGCGAACCGGTCATCGAGATCAGCATTGGCCGTATCGACGTGCGCGCGGCGCCCGGACAGCAAGCGGCGCCGGCCGTGCGGGCGGCGCCGGCGCAGCCCCGGGACGACCGGCTCGCCGCCTATCTCGACCGGCGATCGCGTGGAGCCCGCTCGTGAGCAGTCCCCTCGCCATCGCTGCGGTCACCGCAATCCTCAAGGACTTGCTGAACGAGGGGCTGATCAACAACGATCTGTCGCCGGTCGGGAGCTTCACGGTCAGCGCGCTCCCGCCGGACCGGATCACGACGGGCGAAACCGAAACCAGCCGGCTCAACCTGTTTCTGTATCAGGTCACGCCCAATCTCGGCTGGCGCAACGCGCAACTGCCCTCGCGGGACGCGCGGGGCGCGCGGCTTTCCAACCCGCCCCTTGCGCTCGATCTCCACTACCTGCTCACCGCCTACGGCTCGGTCGACCTCAATGCGGAAGTCCTGCTCGGCTTCGCGATGGATCTCCTGAACGAGACCCCCGTGCTGACGCGCGACATGGTGCGCCGGTCGCTGACGCCGCAGAATCCGACGCCGGTCAACCTCATTCCTCCGGACCCGCAGGGGCGAACCGCGATCGACCTGGCCGACCAGATCGAGACGCTCAAGATCATTCCGCAGTATCTCAGCGCCGACGAACTGTCGAAGCTTTGGACCGCCATGCAGGCGCGCTACCGGCCGACCGTCGCCTATCAGGTGACGACCGTGATCATCCAGGGGACGCGGCCGAGCCGCAGCCCGCTGCCTGTGCTCAGCCGGGGGCAAGGCGATCGGGGCGTGTCGACGCAACCTTCGACCGCCGCCCCCCTGCCCGCGTGGCCAACCCTCGCCGGCATCGAGATTGCGCCGGCGGCGGGCGAGGGACGGCGCGCCAGCGCCGAAATGGGCGACAGGCTGACGCTGCGCGGCGCGCTGCTCGAGGGCGACGTCGTCACCGCCGAATTCCGGCACCAGCGGCTGGCCGACCCGCTCGAACGCGTCGCGACGCCCGCGGCGGACGGCGCCAGCGCGAGCGTCGCCCTGCCCGACGCCGCGGCGGCCGCGGCCGACTGGCCGGCCGGAACCTATGGGGTGGCTCTCAGGATCGAACGCGCCGGCAAAGCGACAAGGCGCACGAACGAGCTTGCGATCGTTCTGGCGCCCCGGCTGAAGCCCCCGCCGGCGCTCGCCGCGCCCGGCGGCCAGCGGATCCTGACGATCAACGTCGCGCCGCAGATATGGCCGGGCCAGCGCGTCGACGTGCTCGTGGGCGACAATCCCTTCCAGATCGCCGTCGCGGCGAAGACGGGCACGCTCGCCGTGCCGGCGCCGGGCGTCGCCCCGTCGGACACGCCGCTGCCGGTGCGCCTCCGGGTCGATGGCGCCGAGAACAATCTCGTGCGCGATCGAATGGCGCAGCCGCCGCAGTTCGATCCGCAGCAGACCGTGACGGCGCCGCCATGAACGAGACGAGCGCCTTCGCAGGGAACAACAGCGCCTTTCTTCAGGCCGGGCTCCATTGGCTGCGTCTGCTGCTGGAAAATCGCGCCAGAAAGCTTCGCCCGCCGCAGCCCGTCCCTGCGCCGGCGGAGCCGCCGCCGCCGCGCCCTCGCCGCCTCTTTTGGATCGACTGGGCGTCGGACGCCGCCGCCGAGGTTTGCCAGCCCTGCCCGCGCGCTCCGCCCGCCGAGGATACGCCCGAGGGAGCGGCGGCGAAATTCGAGGAGGCGGCGCAAAGGCGACCCAGACCGGCCCTGGCGGCGCTGTCGCAATGGTTCGGCCTTTCCGCCTTCGAGCGCAACGTGCTGCTCCTGTGCGCGGCGATGGAGCTCGATCCGCGCTTCCCCGCGCTGATCGCCGGAGCGCAGGAGGCGCCCGTCGTCGCGGCGCCGACGTTCGGCCTCGCGCTCGATTTGTTCGACGCGCCGAGCTGGGATGCGCTTTCTCCGACGCGGCCGCTGCGCCGCCATCAGCTGATCGAGGTGCACCAGTCGGGCGCCGCCGCGCTGATCGCCGCGCCGCTGCGGATCGACGAACGGATCGCGGCCTATATCAAGGGGCTCGACTATCTGGACGAGCGGCTGCTCGAAATCGCGGAGCCCGTCGCGCCGCCGCCCCTGCCCTTGCCTCCCTCGCACGAGGCTCTCGCCCGTCGTGTCGAAAACTGGATCGCCCGCGGCCAGCCGACGACGCTGGTGGAGCTCGTCGGACGCGACAGGGCGTCGAAGCGCGACGTGGCGGCCGCCGCGCTCGCCGCGAATGGGATTGCGCTGCTCGAAATCCCCTTCGCCAGGCTGCCGCGCGACGCCGACGCGATCGAGCGTTTCGCGAACCTTTGGGAGCGCGAAGGTTTGCTGACGCCGATTGCGCTGCTCGTCGCGCCGCCGGGCGCCGAGCCGGCGGGCGGAGAACCGCCGGAGGCGGCGCGCCCGGCGCCCGGCTGGGACTGGCTGCTCAAGCTGGCTGGAATCGTCATTCTGGATGTTGGCGCGCCGGGCGCTGATCCGGCTGCACATCTCCTCGAAATCGGCGCCCCGACCGTGGCCGAGCGGCGGGCGCTCTGGGCCGAGGCGTGGCCGGAGGGCCCGGAGCCTGACGCGGAGGCGCTCGAACGCCTTGCCGGCGAATTTACCCTGCCGGCCTCGCGCATCCGGCTCGCCATCGACGGCGCCGCGGCTGAGGCCGGCGGCGTGCCTGACGTCGAGCGGCTGTGGAGCTGGTGCGTGCGGCGCGCGGGCGGCGCGCTGGAGGGGCTTGCGGAGCGCATCGCGCCGCGCGCCAAGATCGATGAAGTCAAGCTGCCGGCGCAGGATCGAGAGCAGCTCGACCGGCTGATCCGCCACGCCCGCACCCGCGGCGCGGCGCTCGACGCCTACGGATTTTCGGCCATGGCCAACCGGGGGCTCGGTCTCGCCGCCCTGTTCCATGGCGAGAGCGGCACCGGCAAGACCATGGCCGCCGAAGCCGTCGCCCGGGAGCTGGGTCTCGCGCTTTTCCGGGTCGATCTCGCTTCGATCATGAGCAAATACATCGGCGACACGACCAAGAAGCTGCGCGGCGTCTTCGACGCGGCCGAAGGCGGCGGCGTCATGCTTCTGTTCGACGAGGCCGACGCGGTTTTCGGGCGGCGCAGCGAGGTCAAGGACAGCCACGACCGCTTCGCCAACATCGACATCAATTATCTGCTGACGCGGATGGAGGCTTTCGGGGGCGTCACCATCCTCGCCACGAACATGAAGCATGCGCTCGATCCGGCTTTTCTGCGCCGGCTGCGGTTCGTGATCGGCTTCGGTTTCCCCGGGGCCGCGGAACGCGAGGCGATCTGGCGCGACGTATTTCCGAAGGCGGCGCCGGTCGAGCCCCTCGACTATGCGGCGCTGGCGCGGTTCCCGCTCACCGGCGGCAGCATCTTCAACGCCGCCCTGGGCGCCGCGCATGAGGCGGCGGCCGAGGGCGGGCCGATCGCGATGCGGCACATCCTCACCGTGGTTCGGGCCGAATTGCAGAAGCTCGAACGACCCATACCCGAACGGGAATTCGCGCATCTGCGCGAGGTGACGGCGAAGGCGGGACAATGAAGGTGCGGCTTCACATAGATGCGCTGTCGATTGAGGCGGACTGGCCGCGCGCCGGCCGCGCCGATTTCGCCGAGGCGCTGCGGGCGGCGTTGGAAGGGGAGCTGACCAGGGCGGCGCGCCGCGGCGCTTTCGGGCCCGCCCGCGTCGAACCGCATCGCAGGCTGACGATTCCGGCGCTCGCCCTGTCGGAGCCTCGGGACGCGGGCGCGCGCGTCGCCCGCGCCGTCGCCGGCGAGATTGCGCCGCCGGCCGCGCCGGGCCAGGGGAAAACGCGATGAACGGGCGAAGCTTCGTCGCGCGGCGGGCCGCCGCTTCGCCGTCGCCTGCGGCCGTCACGCTCCGGCGCAAATGCGCCTGCGGGGAAACCGGGGGAAATTGTCCGCGCTGCGCCTCGAAGCGCATGACGCTACAGCGTCACGGGACCGGCCGCGCCCCTGCCCCGCGCATGGCGCCCGGCGAGATGGTCGGCGACGTCCTGCGCGCCTCTGGCGAGCCGCTGCCGACCGCGACGCGGGCCTGGATGGAGGATCGCCTCGATCATGATTTCTCGGGCGTTCGCATCCACGCCGACGCGCGGGCGCGCCGCTCCGCCGCCGCCGTCGACGCGCGCGCCTATACGGTCGGCGAGCATGTCGCGCTCGGCGAACCCCGACCAGACTTCGAGTCTCCCGCCGGGCGGCGGCTCCTCGGCCACGAACTCGCTCATGTGGTGCAGCAATCGCGCGGCGGCGTCGGCGCCGGGATCGATCCCGACCCCGCCCTGGAAAGTGAGGCGCGTCAGGTCGGAGACGCGATTGCGGTGGGACGGCGGGCGCATGTCGGCGGCGCCTCGCCGCCTGTCCTCGCGCGAGAGCCGAAACGGCCGTCGAAGCCTCCGCGGGAGGCGGCCGCGCAAGGCTCTTCGCTCGACGACTATCTGCGCGAGATGGACGAAAACGAGGCGCTGCTCGCCAGGGAGAATTACGCCGACGCCACCTACACCCGGGTTTCCGAGTCGATCGTCGTCGACGGCGTCCCCATCGCCGACCGAACGGGAATTTACGATTCGAGCGGTCTCTACACCGCGAAAAATCCGGAGCTCGACGAGATCGTGGCCCTCTACCGCCAAGCGGCGGGGAGGGACGCGGCGCGCCCGTCTTCCATCGACAGCCACACGGCGACGCAAAAAGCCGGCGACGAGGGGCCGCTCGTCGGCAACGAGATCATCATCATCCACGACGTGGCGACGGAGGCCGAGAAGTCGCGGCGCGCCGGTCTGTCGCCCAACATTCAGACGTTCGACGAGTTCAAACGGATCTACCAGAAAGAGCACGGAACGGCCGAGGGAGCCGAGCAGGCCTTCTTCGCCTATCACGACGCGGAGTCGGCCAAGTTGTTCGAGGGCTATCGCCGCATCGACGCGGCGGCGGGCGCCGTCAACTGGATCGCAGGCGCGACGGTCGGGGTCGTCGCCAGCGGCTTCGATCCCGTCGCCGTTTTCGGACCCATGGCTGTGGGCAAGGGCGTCGAGCTGGGCGCGCGAGCCGTGGGCGTCGACAAGGAGACCGCGAGCGCCTTTGGCGATCTCGCCGAGTTTGGCGCCGGCTTCGCCATTCCGTCGCTCGCGCATGGTTCGCCGACGACGGGGAGCGCCGCGCGGGCCGAGGCGAAGTCGGCCGGCGTCGCGACGCAGGCCGCCGAGCGAGAGACTGGCGCGCTCGAGACTGGGACGCTCGAGTCTGGGGCGGGCAAGTCGCCGCTCGGCGCGCCGAACCCCGTCGACGCCGGGGCGGTCGAGACCATCGAGCGGCAGGCGCCCAGGACCAGGCCCGCCGGGGATCCGGGGGCGCCCTCCGTGAAGCCTCCGTCTCCCGACGCAGACCTCGCCCATAAGCCGCTCGCCGAGCCCGAGTCGCTGGGCGACGGACACCATACGCAGATCACTGCGCGAGGCGTCGAAAGATGCAGCCCTGAGCCCTGCCCCGTCCTGCGTGTGGCCTATCAGAAGGAGCTCGCCGCCGACCCCGCGCTTCAAAAGGAGATGAAGCGGCTCGACGCCTTGAGCGCCATCGCCGCCGCGCAGGAACGGAGCGGCAAGCTCGATCCCGCCTTCGTCAAGCGGATCAACCGGGAGGGCGCGGAGCTGGAGCGCAAGCTCGCGGCGATGCGGGCCGGCGTCGGGCCCGCCCCCCGGCCGCCGGCAGGGGGTGCGGCAAGGGCCGCGAAAGTCGCCGGGCGGCCCGGAATTCCCTCGCCCGAGGGTTTCGTCGACGAAGCGATTGCTCGATTGGACGATCCGGACGCCTTCTCGCTCCACGTCGGCGAGAAAGCCGCGGAAAAGATCAAGTCGGGAGAGAAGCCCTTCGTGCTCGATCAGCCGGTCACGCGCGGCGACATCGACGAACCGCTGGCCGTCGGCGCGCCGGGAGTGAAGCCCCAGCGCGCCGTGGATCGCGCCCTCGACCCGCACAACCGGCAGTTTCTCGATCCGGCCACCAATCGTCGCACGAAATATCTGGGCACGGACCCGCGCGACGTTGCGCGCGGCCGTCAGAAGCTCGATCCGGTGTCGCTGAAGGACGACCCCGACGCCCTCTTCACCCGCCGCTTCGACGAAACGACGGAGATGGCCAAGATCTTCGACGAGGCCGTCAACAGCGTTCAAAACAAGGGCAAGATGTCGCCCACCGAGCTCAAGAACGCCATCAATCGCAAGGTGTCGTCCATCATCAAGGAGGGGGCCTCGACCGAAGCCCACACGGTGCGCGACGTCCTCGTCAGCAAGGGTTTCGTCTATCGGGAAAACGTCGGCTGGGTGGCGGGAACGGGGGCGGCGCCATGACGGGTCCGCGCGCGCTTCTTGTGCGGCGGACGCCCGCCGGAACGGCCGCGGCGCCGGCGACGCTACAGCGCAGCTGCGCCTGCGGGGAGACCGGCGAGAGCTGCCCGCGCTGCGCCGCGAAGCGCGCGCCGCTCCAGCGGCTCGCGGGCTCCGGCGGGCCGCCGCGCGCCTTGCCCGGCGCCGTGAGCGCGGTCTTGCGCACATCCGGCCAGCCGCTGCCCTCGCCGATTCGCGCGCAGATGGAGGAGCGGTTCGCGCATGATTTTTCCAGCGTGCGGATTCATGCCGACGCATCCGCGCAAAAATCCTCGGCGGCGGTCAATGCGCGCGCCTATACGGTCGGGCGCGACATCGTGCTCGGAAGCGGCGCGCCTGACGTCGCGAGCCGCGAGGGTCGGCGCCTGCTCGGTCATGAACTGGCCCATGTCGTTCAGCAGTCGCGCGGCGGCGTCGGCGGCGGGATCGATCCCGACCCGGCGCTCGAACAAGACGCGCGCCGCGCCGGCGACGCCGTGGCCGCGGACCAGCCTGCGCGCGTCGCGCAAAGCGCCGGCCCCATGCTCGCGCGCGAGCCAGCCGCCGCCGGGTCCGGCGAAAGCGTCATGTACGAAGTCAATTTTCCGGACGGCAAGAAGCGGCTCACGAAGCAGGAATACGAAGCCTATAAAGCCCAGGCCGCCCACCGCCTGCGCCTCCGTCTCGACAGGGTGATCGACGATTCGGAGAGGGGACGCGCGTCGCAGTACGACATGCTCAAGGAGTACCAGGGCGGCGTGGAAAGTTTGGGCGATGTCTTTCGCAAGCCAAAAGCGCTGATCGGCATCGCGGCGGATATCTGGGGAAAGACCAGCCCGCCGTGGATCGGCATGTGGGGACATCCGAAAAACGCTGCGCGCCACGGACTGCAAGCGCTCGAACGCGGGGATATCGGGGAGGCCGCCCGCCTCCTGAAACTCGCAACCGGGCAATACGAAGACGCGATGAAGGAATGGAACGCCTATCGCATGAAAACGATCGGCGGCGCCGAGAGTCTTGCGAGCGATCTCGAGACGGTTCGCGACGTTTCCTTCGCCGTCGCGCTCGCCGCGGGCGCCGTCGTCGCGGCCCCCGTCATAGGGGCCGCCGTGGGGACCGCCGGCGTCACGGGCGCTGGCGCGACGGCGTTGACGGCGGGCGGAACCGCGCTCGTCACCGGCGCGGGCGGCGTCGTGCTCGGGGGCGGCTCCACCGCCGCGGCGAGCTATGCGGTCAACGACAAGGTCGATTGGAAGGCGGCCAAGCGGGACGCGGCGAAATTCGGCAAACAGGGCTTCGTCACCGGCCTCACGGCGGGTCTCGGCCAGGCGCTCAACGGGGCGGGCGCCGCCGCGCAGCTTGGCAAGCCGCTGGCCCAGCAGGCGGCAAGGCGCTGTCTGACCGAGGCTGGCGTCAATTTCTCGGGCGAAGTCACGACGGAGGCGCTGGACAAGCTCTTCCCGGCGACGCCGCCCCAGGAGCAGGCCGGGGCGCAAACGAAAGAAATCCTCGGGGGCAAGACCCGGGCGCTGGCCATCGGCTGCATCAGCGGCGTCCTTGGCGTCCCGGCCAGCAAACTGAAAGGCGGGTCGGCGACCGCCGCCGACAAGGCGCTTGGCGCCGGTACGGCGTTCCTCGACGCGAAGCTCCAGGGCAAGACGGACAAGGAGGCCGCAATCGCCGCCGCGCAATCGACCGCGACTTCGCATCTCGTCGGCGCCGGGAAGAAGGGAACCGACGCGGCGGCGGCGAGACAGGCGACGGCCCCGAAACCGAAATTGGCCGACGAGCCCCACGAGACGGCCGAGCCTGCCGGCAAGCCTGCGCCGAAACCCGCTCCGAAACCCGCGCCTCGGGCCATCGACAAGGCGCCGGAAGGCATGAAGAAGCCAGCCGCCGGCCATGTCGAAGAAAAGCCGGACATGAAGCCGGCAAAACCCCCGCCCGCTCCCGAAAAGGCGATCGATCAGGGACAGGCGGTGGCGCAAAAGGAGACCGCCAACGGGCATCGCGCCGTCGTGACGCCGAAGGGCGTGGGCGTCTGCAGCCCGCATCCCTGCCCCGTGATCCATGTCGAATACGCCAGGGAGCTCGCCGCCGCGCCGGAGCTGAAGGCGTGGAACGAAAAGATTCAGGCCATGCGGCAGGTCGATCCAGAACTCGCCGCCCAATCGGCCGCGGCCCTGATCCGGGAGCTCGAGACGCTGCGCGCCAGCCAGAAGAGCCGCGGACAGGCCGGAGGGCCGCAGGCCGCCGCCGGCAGGACAACGCCGCCGGCTCCAGTTGGAGGCGCGCCCCGACCCGGACCGAACCAGGCTCTTGTCGGTTCGAGCACCCGTCAGATGCGGCGGGCGGCAATCAGAATGATTGAAGCCGATCCCAACCATCCGCTTCGATTCCTGCTGGGCAGGCCGGGGCGGTTCAAGCCCCAGCGTGGGCTGACGCACGATCAGCTGGCCGACCGACCCGACCTCGTGCAGATGGGACATATCCGCAGCAACAAGCTCGGAGAGACCGAATATGTCATGCTGCAGGGCGCCTGGGAGAACCAATTCAACAATGTGACCATCGAGCAATCGCATCTGGGCGGGGCCGTTCTCGATCAGCCAGCCGTATCGATTGGCGGCGTCGCGGTCGACAGGCGCACCGCGAAATTCTGGGAAGACGTGGGCCTGCTGAAGCCGGGCGCCGTGGAGGCGTCCCCGACAATTCGACTCCCCATCTCGGAGAGCGACGAATGACCGGCTTCTCCCGATCTCCCCAAATCCTCAAGGCGGGCCTCGTGCTGCTCGATCCGGTGCTGTTCACCGTCAGGCGGCTGATCGTGCTGCAATACAATCCCGACCAGCTGACGCGCACGCTGCAGCCGCTGTCGGCCGGCGGCGATAGCGCGGACCGGACCGAGGCGCTCAGGCTCAAGGGGCCGGCGGTCGAGACCTTCAAGCTCGACGCGGAGCTCGACGCGACGGATCAGCTCGAATTCGCCAAGGACAATCCGGCCGCCGTCGAGGTCGGTTTGTTTCCGCAGCTTTCGCTGCTCGAATCCCTCGTCTCTCCCACGAGCGACGACATCGCCGCCGCGGATGAGCTGCTGCGGCGCGGCGCGGTCGAGATCGCGCCAATGGAGGCGCCCCTCACGCTCTTCGTCTGGAGCGCGCAGCGCGTCGTGCCGGTGCGCGTGACCGAGTTTACGGTAACGGAGGAAGCCTTCGATACGACGCTGAACCCCATCCACGCGAAAGTCTCCCTCTCGCTGCGCGCCCTGTCGAGCAACGACCTGCCGATCGACCATCGCGGCGCTGAATTCTTTCTCGCTTATCTGCGGACCAAGGAGTCGCTCGCCAGGCGCGCCGCCGATGGAACCCGCACGCAACTGGGAGCGCAAGGCTTCTGATGCTCGATCTGATGGACCCCAATCCGGCGTTGCCGGTCCCGACGCTTCAGCCGTTCGACGAATACAGCCGCTATCGCGGCCTCGACCTGCTCTCGGGCGTGGACGCGAGCGGGCGTCCCGTCGTCTTTGTCGCGCGCCGTTTCCTGCCGCAGCCGGCGTCGCTCGCCGAAGTGGGAAGCGTGACGGTGAAGCCTGCCGACCGGCTCGACATCCTCGCCGCGCAGCAACTCGGCGACGCGCGCTGGTGGTGGCGGCTGGCGGACGCCAACGGCGCGATCGACCCTGCGGAACTCACAGCCGAGCCGGGGCGCGTCCTGCGGCTCACCCTGCCGCAAGGCATGGCCGCGCCAAGGAGCTAGACCCGTGCTGAAGGGCGTGAGCCTCCATATCATGATGGGCGTCGCGTCGCCGTCGCCGGCGCCCGCCGAGCTCGTAGAGGCGCTGGTGTCGGCGCAGGTGACGCAGGCGACCGAGCGCCGCAGCGGTTTCACGATGTCCTTCGCCTTCGGCAAGAATTCGCTCGTGCGGGAAAAGTTTCGCCAGGGCTTCTTCGACCCGCCGCAGCGGGTCGTGCTCACGGCGATGGTGAGCGGCAATCCGATGGTGCTGATGGACGGCGTCATCACCCGTCATGAGATCGCCGCCGCAAACGATCCCGGCGCCTCGCGCCTCCAGATCACCGGCGAGGATTTGTCGCGCCTCCTCGACGCCGTCGACCTCAGCTGGGTGATGAAATATCCCGCCATGCCCGCCGAGGCGCGGGTCGCGCTGATCCTTGCGAAATACCTGCCGCTCGGGATTACGCCGATCGTCCTGCCGAGCGTCAACGTCGATGTGCCGCTACCGACCGAATACATCCCCAGCCACATGGGGACCGACCTCGAATATGTGACCTATCTCGCAAAGTCGGTGGGCTATGTCTTCTACATCGATCCGGGACCGCTGCCGGGCCAGTCGATCGCCTATTGGGGCCCCGAGATAAAGACGGGCCCTTCGCAGACGACTCTCTTCGTCAACAGCGACGCAATGAGCAACGTCGACAGCATCAGTTTCAGCTTCGACGGTTTCTCCAAGACCCTGTTCGTCTTCCTGCTGCACGACGAGCGGGTGCCGGTCAATATTCCGATCCCCATCCCGGTGCCCGACGTCAATCCGCTGTCGCCGCCCCTCGGCCCGCGCGCGCCCCTCCCGCTGCGCGCCGAGCCGCTGACGGGCATGGCGAAATTCTCGCTCCCGCAGGCGCTGATGGTGGGGCTTGGCAAGGCGGCGCGCGCCGCCGAGACGATCACCGCAAGCGGCTCGCTCGACGTGCTGCGGCTCGGCAGGGTCTTGCGCCCGCGCCAGCTCGTCACGGTCGCGGGCGCGGGAATGCCGCATGACGGGCTGCATTACGTGCGCAGCGTAACCCACGACCTGCGGCCTGGCGAATACAAGCAGCGCTTCACGCTTTCACGCAACGCCTTCGAGCCATGGTCGGGCCTGGCGGCGTAGGATTTTGGCGGCCTGGGACAGGAGAGCCTCGGGATGAGCAGGAAGACCATGGCGCAGCTCGGATTTGTCGACAGCATGCGCCCCGACGAGGACGAGGACCTGCCCGCCTCCGACGCGATGAGCGGCGTCAAGCGATATTACGGCAAGTATCGCGGCACGGTTCTACCCACGCCCGATCCGGACCGGCGCGGCCGGCTCATGGTCGAGGTGGCCGACCGGGACGGGCCGAACGTCACGGGCTGGGCGCGGCCTTGCCTGCCCTGGGCGGGCCTTCAGATGGGCTCTCTGATCGTGCCGCCGCCGGGGTCGAAGGTATGGGTGGAGTTCGAGCAGGGGCTTGCCGATTATCCGATCTGGGTCGGCTGCTGGTGGGGCTCGACCGCGGAGGCCCCGACGGTCGCCAAGGCGAGCGCGCCGGCAATGCCGATCTTCGCGTTGCAGACCCTGTTGCAGCACGCGCTCGTCGTGACCGATACCCCCTACCCGCCATACCTGCCCACGGGCGGCATATTGATCGGCAACGCGACGGCCTGCATCGCGATCGACGCGACGGGGGTGCGCATCTTCGGCCCGACGGTTCAGGTCAACGGCGATCCGGCCGGCGCCGCGCCTGCGGCCGCCGCGCTGCTCGTGACCAAATGAGAGGAGGCGTGAAATGCCGGGCTTTGTTGCGCTCCCCGCCAATCAGGTCGTCTGTTCGCACGGCGGCCAGGGCAAGCCTGCGCCGCTGTCGCCGCGCGTCTTTATCATGGGCCAGCCAGTGGTTCCCCTCGTTGCGAAATACACGATCGCCGGATGCAGCCTCGCCGCGTCCGGTTCGTCGCCGCCCTGTGCGACAGGCGCCTTTCTCAGCGGCGCGAGCCGGGTCCTGGTCTCCGTCGCGGGGGCGCTGAGCCCTGTCGTGATCGTGCCGGCCCGAGGCCAGTGCGCGCCCACCGGGCAACCGCTGATCGCGCCCCCCGCCGGTCAACAGCGGGTCTTCGCATCGTGAGCGCGCCGTTCAACGCCGACGCGCCGCTGCGCATCGGAGCCGACGGCCGCACCGTCGGCGCGGCCTACGACAAGCATGTCCGCGACATGATCGAGGCGCTGCTGTTCACCCAGCAGGGCGAACGGGTGATGCGTCCGGAGATGGGATCGGGGCTTCTCCAATATCCCTTTGCTCCGAACAGTCCCGAACTCGCGGCCGCCTTGCAGCTCACGGCGCGGTCCGGGCTCGAGCGGTGGCTGGGCGACGTGATCGAGGTGCGGTCGCTGTCGGTCGAGGCCGAGGACGCGACGCTCGTCGTAACGCTGACCTGGGCCTTGCGCGGCACGGGCGCATTCACGACCGAGCCCTTCGTGCGGAGCCTCGAATGAGCGGCTGCGACCCCTTCGGCCCCGCCTGCGCGGGCGACGAGCGCCGCGAGTTCGTGCGTGCAAGCGGCGCGCTCTGCGGCATCGACGACATCGAGGTCTATGAGGATGGAGTCTCGCTGTGCGTCAGGCTGTTCGGCGCGCCGCCCCAGGGGCTGGGGCCCGAGAATGTCGTTATTACGGGCGGCGCGCGGATTACCGGCATCAAGGCGGCGCGGGTCGATCTCGAGGAAATCGAGGACGAGGGCGCCTGTCTTCGCGTCACGCTCGACCGGACGGGGGATTTTTCGACCTATTGCCTGTGCCTGACGGCGGCCCCCGCCGCCGATGACGCGGCCTGCTCCTTCCTGCCGCCGGCCCCGGCGCCGCTCGTCCGGCCGGCGCCGGCGGGCGTCGACCCGCGATATGCCTGCGCCGAGTTCCGTTTTCATCTCGACTGTCCCTGCGACGACGACTGCGCGCCGCGGCCCTGCGTGGGCGAGGCCCCGCCGCCGGACATCCCCATCAATTATCTCGCCCGCGATTTCGCCGGCTTCCGCCAGCTCCTGCTCGACCGCCTCGCCCTCGCCATGCCCGACTGGCGAGAGCGCCACCTGCCGGATCTCCAGCTCACCGCGCTCGAGCTGCTGGCCTATCTCGGCGATCGGCTGAGCTATCAGCTCGACGCGGTCGCCACCGAGGCCTATCTCGGGACCGCCCGGAAAAGAATCTCCCTGCGCCGTCACGCGCGCCTGCTCGATTACCGGATGCACGAAGGCTGCAATGCGCGGGCGTTCGTCTGTGTTTCGATCGAGGGCGGCGACTTGCTCGACCGTCCGGCGTCCGATTTCCTGTTCGCCGCGCCCAACCCCGACGATCCATCGCCGGCCACCGGGCTGGCGCCGCCGGAACGGCTGGACGGCAATGCGCTCGTTTTCGAGCCGGTCGTCTGCGCGCCCGACGCGACCATCAGCCTTCGCGCGGCCCATAGCAGCATCCCCTTCCATACCTGGCGGCAAAGCGAATGCTGCCTGCCCAGGGGCGCGACGCGGGCGACGCTGCGCGACGGCGCGCCGCCCGCGGCGGGCGAAGGCGGCGGCGGGGAGACGCGCGCGCTCGACCTCCGGCCCGGCGATCTGCTCATCCTCGAAGAGACGCGCGGCGCCGACACGGGCGCCGCGGCCGATGCCGATCCGGCGAAGAGATGGCCGGTGCGGCTCGTGCGCGTCGAGCCGCTGGTCGATCCGCTGGACGGCGCGCCGCTCATTGAAGTCGAATGGGGGCAAGAAGACGCCCTGCCCTTCGCCTTGCAGCTCTCGTCCTGGACGGCGCCGGATGCGCCGGGGGCGCTGCGTCTCGCGCCAGGGGGAACCCTTGTCGTCGTCGCGCGGGAGGCGGCGGGCGAGGCGCTTCCCGAGGGCGGCGTCGCCATCGAGACGCCGCCGCCCCGCGGCAAGGCGACCATCGACGCCGACGGCGTGCTGACCTACACGGCGGCGCAAGGCTTCTCAGGCGCCGAGATCGTCGAACTTGCAGTCACGACGCCCGCCGGGTCGCGCGTCAGCTTCACGCTGACCTTCGTCGTCGGCGAAGACCCCTTCTGTCGGGTCGTGGAGACCGCGGTCGCGCGCGGCAATGTCATTCTCGTCGACCATGGCCGCACCTTCGTCGAGGACAATGACGCATGGCTGGTCGATCGGGAGGATGTCGCCGACTGTTGCCGCTGCGACGGCGCCGCCGCCGACGTTCTGGGCGTTCCGGGCGCGTTCGCCATGACGCTGGACCGGGCGCCCGTCTGCCAGGCCGCGCCGGCGCCATGCGGAGACGTTCCGGCGGCGCGCCTGCTCGAGCAGGACCCGCGCGCGGCGACCGCCGCCGTGGCGCTCGACATGGCGGACGCGCGCGGGGGCGCCTTCACGGGCGCCTTCGACTGGCGCGCACGCTTCGACCTGCTCGGCAGCGGGTCTTCCGATCGCCACTTCGTCGTCGAGATCGACGACGACCGGCGGGCCAGGCTGCGCTTCGGCGACGATGACTGCGGTATGCGCCCGCCCGCAGGCGCGCGGTTTCGGGCGCGCTATCGCATCGGAAATGGCAGGGCCGGCAACGTCGGCGCCGACACGATCGCCCTCATGGCGCTGCGCGGCGTCATCCGGCTCGACGGCCTTTCGATCGAGCTGCGCAATCCGTTGCCGGCGCGGGGCGGCGCCGACCCCGAGCCCGTCGAGGAAGTGCGCCGTCGGGCGCCCCACGGCTACGGCCGGACGCTCGAGCGCGCCGTGACGGCCGCCGATTACGCCGAAATCGCCGGGCGCGATCCGCGCATTCAGGGAACGAATGGCGAGTTCTCCTGGACGGGCGTCTGCTATGAAGCCGAGGTGGCGCTCGACCCCTTCGCCGCCCATGCCGAGGACGCCGATCTGGCGTCCGACGCGCTGCGCCGTATCGAGGCGGCGAGGCGGATCGGCCATGACGTCGCCCTCGCGAGGGTCAGGCGCGCGCCCTTGCGGATCGGAGCCCATGTCTGCGTCGACCCTGCCTATCGGCAGGACGAGGTGGCGCGGGCCGTGCGCGCGCTGATGTCGGCCGGCTCGCTGCCAGACGGCGCCCCGGCGCTGTTCCATCCCGACCGGTTGCTGTTCGGACAGGATGTATTCGCCTCGCGCATCGTTGCGGCCATCCAGGCGCTGGACGGCGTCTTGCACGTCGAGCTCACGCATTTCTCGCGGCTCGACGACGTCAAGCCCGGCGCGACGAGTCGGCTCGACTCCGGCGTGATCCCCATCGCCGCCGACGAGATCGCGCAATGCGACAGCGATCCCGACTATCCGGAAAGAGGACGGTTCTCCATGCGAATCGTAGGCGGCCGATGAGCGCGGCGGCGCCTTGCGCGGGCTGCGGCGCGCCATCTTGCGATTGCCGCTGCGGCGCCTGCGCGGGCGGTCCGTTCCTCGCCGCGCGCGAGAACCGCATGGGCCTGTCGCGCATCGACACGCGGATCGGCGGACATGCGCGCTTTTTTGCGGCCGCGACGCAGTCGCTGTCTTCGGCGGAGACGCCCGCCTTGCGTTTGCTGAGCGTGCGCGCGGGGGACGATCCCATCATCGCGCTCCTCGATGGCTGGGCGATGATCGCCGACATACTGACATTCTATCGGGACCGCTTCGCCAACGAGACCTATCTGCGCACCGCGCGCGAGGAACGATCGCTCTTCGAGCTTGCCGCGCAGGTGGGCTATCGGCCTCGGCCAGGCGTATCGGCCAGCGTCGCCCTGGCCTATCTCCTCGACCCTGCCGCAAAGCCCGTGACCGTGCCGGCGGGCGCCCGTGCGCAATCCGTCCCGAAGCCCGGCGAGCAGATGCAGAGCTTCGAGACCATGCAGCCGCTCGATGCGCGGGCCGAGTGGAGCGAGATGCCGCCCCGCCGCTCCTGGCTGCCCCCGCTCGACCGCCTCGACGCCCTGTTGCGCGACGAAATCCGGTTGAGCGGCGCGCAGCTCGTGGTGCGTCCCGGCGAGCGGCTGCTGTTCGTCTTCGGCATGAAGCAGGGCTGGCAGATCGCACGGGAGGTGGCGGCGGCTAAGGCGGACATCGCGTCCGATTGCGTCGTCGTCACGCTCAAGCCGCGT
Source organism: Methylocystis sp. IM3 (assembly GCF_038070105.1). Classification (NCBI taxonomy): domain Bacteria; kingdom Pseudomonadati; phylum Pseudomonadota; class Alphaproteobacteria; order Hyphomicrobiales; family Methylocystaceae; genus Methylocystis; species Methylocystis sp. IM3. The sequence continues at coordinate 54,308 of NZ_JBBPBZ010000003.1, forward strand.
CCCGGCCTTACCGCGGCGCTCGCCCAGAAACTGCTCGACCTCCTTGAGAAGGCGGCCGGAACCGCGGGCGACCATGCGGCGAGCGCGGTTCGCGGCGTCGCCTCCTATCTGCTCGGCGCCTCGCCCCGGGACGCGCGGCGGACCATCTCCGACACGGAGCGCGACCTTTATGGCGTCCTCGAGGACATCGAGCGCGCGCCGCGCGCCCCGTCCAAGGGCGCGCCCGGTTTCAGCATCGACGCCATCCTCTCGAAGGTCGCGACGACCGCCGGCCGGGCGCCGCCGGGGGGGCCGCGCAGGGTGGTCGACGCGCTGCGCCCGTCTGGCGACGGGCGGGCCGCCCTCATCGCCGCCGGCGCGCCGGACGTCGGCGAGGCGCTTTACGCCGCCTGGGGAAATCTGCCGGCGAATGGCTCGAGGCCGAAAAAGGCGCCGGACCTCTACCTGCTGCGGCTCGTCGCCGGCGCCTTTGGCGGCAATGCGCCGGCGCTGCTCCCCGACGGCCATGTCGCCGACGACGCCAGCATCGAAGACCTCGACGGCGAATACGTCTTCCTCGACACGCTCGCCGAGGGCGTCGAGGGGGGCGGCTTCGCGCTGATCGACGCCCCCGCCACGAGCATGTCCTCGGCGCGCCTCCTGCGCATCGGCCGCGTGCGCGAGGCGCAGCAGACCGCACGCTCCGACTATGGCCTCAACGCTCGGGTGACCCGCCTCGACGTGGTCGGCCTCGAGGACGACGAACCGCTCGGCCTCCCCGCCGCCGATGACGGCCGCGGCATGACGGTGAAGCTGCTGCGCCGGATACTCTATGTCGCCCAGAGCGAACCGGTGACGCGGGCGCCCGAGCCGCTCGACGCCGTCGTCGAGGGCGACACGATCATGCTCGACGGCCTGTATCCGGATTTCGCGCCGGGGCGGTCGATCCTCGTCACCGGCGAGCGGTCCGACATTCTCGTTGGCGGCGCTCCGGTTCCGGGCGTGTCGGGAGGCGAGCGCGCCACAGTGGCGGCCGTTACGCAGGGGCCGCTGCCGGGCTCGCCCGGCGACACGCCCCATACCGTCCTCCATCTCACCGCGTCCCTGGCCTTTTCCTACCGGCGCGCGACGACGGTCGTCCATGGCAATGTCGTCACCGCCACTCATGGCGAAACCGTGAGCGAGACGCTCGGTTCGGGAGACGCCGGAGAGGCGTTCCAGCGCTTCCGGTTGCGCCGCGCGCCGCTCACCTTCGTCGCCGCGCCGACGACGAGCGGGGTGGTCGATACGCTGCGGATCGAGGCCAACGGCCTCGCCCTCGCCGAAGTCGCGGCGCTGTCGGACGCCGGACCGAGGGACCGGGTTTTTCAGCTCGCGGTCGACGCGTCCGGCGCGGGGGCGATCGAGGGCGGCGACGGGAAGACCGGGATGCGGTTTCCGACCGGCGCCGAAAACATCCGTGCGACCTATCGCGTCGGCGTCGGCGCCGCCGGCAATGTCGACCCCCGGCAGATCAGCCTCGCCGTCACGAGGCCGCTCGGCGTGCGGGGGGTGATCAACCCGCTGCGCGCAAGCGGCGGCGCGGACCGGGACGGCGTCGAGGCCATTCGCCGGAACGCGCCCGTTCCCACCCTCGCGCTCGCGCCGCAGTCGCGGCTTGTCAGCGTCGATGATTACGAGCATTTCGCGCGCGCTTTCGCCGGGATCGGCGACGTGCGCGCGGCGATGCTGTCCGATGGGCGCCACCGCGCCGTCCACGTGACCGTGGCGGGCGTCGACGACGCGCCGCTTGCTCGGGGCGACACCCTCATGAGCGCCCTGATCGACGCCTATGCGCGTTTCGGCGATCCAGCCTTGCCGGTGGTCGTCGCCGTGCGCGAGCGGGTGACAGTGCTGGTCCAGGTGGCGATCGCCGTCGCCGCGGACGCCGACCGGACCCTGGTCGGGGCGGCGGTCCGCGCGCGTCTCGCCGACGTCTTCTCCTTTGCCCGACGGGGCCTTGCACGGCCCGCCTACCGCTCCGAACTGATCGCGCTCATCCAGGCGACGCCGGGGGTCGACCATGCCGACGTGGAGGCGTTCGGCGGCATATCGGACTCCGACCTGCTGGATGCGGCGCGTCTCGCCGCCACGTTGCGCAAACTGCGCGAGCAGACGCGAGAGGGCCGTCCGCTCGCTTTGGTCGCGGCGCAGCCGGCCCGCACCGCGCCGCAGGGCGCGCCCGAGCGGCTGCTGCCGGCGCAGACCGCCTATGTGCGGCCGGATGTCCCTGGAACGCTTGTCGTCAACTGGTTGTGAGGAGGCCTGGGTGATCGATTCCCGCGATGCGCTCTTCGAGCTGTTGCCAGCCTTCGTCAGACAGCGGGATCTCCTCGGCGGGGGCGTGCTGCGGCAGACGCTGCGCGTGATCGGCGCCCAGGCGGTCGCCCTCGAGCGAGACCTGGAGCGCATGTATGACGACATGTTCATCGAAACCTGCGCGCCCTGGGTCATTCCTTATATCGCCGACCTGCTCGGCGCGACGCTCGTCGAAAGCGGGCCGCAGGGCGCGGGCGCGCGGCGGCGCGCGGTCGGTCGCCTCCTCGCCGCGCGGCGCAAGCGCGGCGCCATGGCTGCCCTCGATGCGCTCGCGCAGGACGTCGCCGGCTGGCCGGCCGAGGCGCGGGAAGTCTATCGTCGTCTCGCGGTCGCCCAGCACCTCGATCATGTACGTCCGGAGCGGACCGCGACCGTCCGCATCGGCGCGGCGCTCGCGCTGGAGGCGATGGAGCCCTGGGGCGGGTCGTTGATCGGGGAGGTTCGGCGCGGCGCGCCCGGCGACCGGGCGTCGCCGGCCGACGTCGCCGGGCTGGGCCTCGCCGTGCGCCGGACCCGGTCCTTTTCCGTCACCGCCACGCAGGCCTACGCCATCGAAAATCGTGAGAACTGCTACAGCTTTTCGGTGTTGGGAAACGACGCCCCGCTCTTCGATCCCCGCCTGCCCGCGCCCATCTCCCGCCTCGGCTTCGAGGTCGGCGCCGGGCCTGCCGACGCAGCGGCCCGCGCGGATCCCGAAATTTACGGGGTCGGCAAGGCGATCACGATCTGGGCCGAAGGCTGGCCGGATCGTCATCCGGAAGCGGGCGCGCGCGCGCAGCCCATACCGCCCGAGGCGATTATTCCCGCGGATCTGGAAGGCTGGAAATATCGCCCGCCCAAGGGCAAGGTCGCCGTCGACCCCGTGCTCGGCCGCATCATGTTCCCCCTGACGCAGGGACCGGCCCGCGGCGCCGCCGTGCGCGTCAGTTACAACTATGGCTTCGCGATGGAGCTTGGCGGCGGCGAATACCCGCGGCCGCCGCTCGCCATGCCGGCCCATGTCTCGCGCCGACGGGTGCGCGCGCGCGAAACGGGAAAGCCGCCGGAGGGCGAGTTCGCCGAGATTGCCGACGCCATCGCCGACTGGCGCGCCGCCAGAGACGCAGAGGCGGCGCCGGGCAATGGCGACGAACCGGGCCTGACCGCCTTCCCGGCCCTCGTCGTCGAGCTTGCCGAAAGCGGGGTCTATTCCGGCGCGCTCGACATCGAGATCAGCCATGGAGAGTCCATCTGGATTGTCGCCGCGCCCCATACGCGGCCCGTGCTCTGGCTGAGCGATGCCGAGGCCGGGGCGCAGGACGCTCTCAGCGTGCGCGGCGGCAAGGGCAGCCGCTTCGTGATGGACGGGGTGATGGTGGCGGGGCGCGGCCTCCGCTTCGCGCCGCTCGACGACGGCGAGGAGGAGAGCGCGGCGGACGGCGGGCTCTGCGAGGCCCTGCTGCGCCACTGCACGCTCGTGCCGGGTTGGGGGCTCACGCATGATTGCGAGCCGCTGCGGCCAAATGATCCCAGCGTCGTCCTGGATGGGGCAAGGCTTTGCCTGCGCGTCGAGCGCAGCATCGTCGGGACGATCGAAGCCAATCTCGCCGCCACCGGCGGACCGCCGGCGCAGATCGAGATCGCCGATAGCGTGATCGACGCCACGTCGGAGCAGCGCGCCGCCATCGGCTCGGCCGACGCCAACGTCGCTTTTGTGCGGTTGACCATCGCGCGCAGCACCGTCATCGGCGCGGTGGCCGTCCATGCGATCGGCCTCGCCGAGGATAGTCTCTTCGCGGGCCTCGTCACGGTGGCGCGGCGCCAGCAGGGCTGCGTGCGCTATTGTTGCCTTTCCCCCGAGTCGCGCGTCCCCCGCCAGCACCGATGCCAGCCCGCGAGCGCGCGGGCGCGGGTGCGCGAGGAGGCGGGGCGCGATTCCTTGCGCGAGCAGGCGCGCGAACGAATGCTCGCCGACGTCGCACTGCGCATCGCGCCGCATTTCGTCTCAACCCGCTATGGCGCGCCCGATTATGTGCGTCTCGCCGCCTGCACGCCGCCCGAGATCGCGCGCGGCGCCGGCGATGGCGGCGAAATGGGCGTCTACCACAATCTTTTCGAGCCCCAGCGTCTGGACGGCCTCCAACTGCGTCTCGTCGATCATTGTCCCGCGGATTTTGCCCCCCTCGTTCTTTTCGCCAGCTGAAGAGGTTCCCTCATGCGCGGAGATTTTGCGCAAGTATCTTTCAATCCCGCCAACGGGTTCACGCGCGTTCTGGCCCAGCAGGGCCGCATGTTGCTGGAAGCCGACCTCAACGAACAGACGGCTATTCACATCTATTATCTGCGCAAGCTGATCATCGACGCCATCGGCCGCTGCTGGCGCGCGGGCGACGGATTCGCTCTTGGAAAGGGCGATTCCGTCAACGAGTTCAGCATCAAGGCCGGCCGTCTCTATGTCGATGGCCTCATGTGTGAGCTGGCGTCCGCCGCGACCTACGCCACCCAGCCATTCTGGCCGGTTCCGGGCGCCGAGCCCGGCGCGGCGGTCGATCTTCCGCCGGCGTTCCTCGTCTATGTGGAGGCCCACGAGCGCCACCTCTCATCCGTGCAGCTGCCCGCCCTGCGGGAGGTCGCGCTGGGCGGGCGAGACACCGCGACCCGCGCTCAGATCGCCTGGCAAATCCGGCTGATGACCGAGGAGAAGGTCTCCGCGATCCTGAAACAGTTCAATCGCCTCGCCGAAATCCGCAAGGCGCATCCGGGGCCATATGTTTACCGGGAAGGCAAGCTCGACGACTTCCGCAACAAGCTTGAAGCCAATGCGAGGCAGCTCGGGGCGCAGCTCGGCGCCGCGGGACCCGGCGCCCAGGCCTGCGCGGTCGCTCGCAGCTTCCTGGAGTGCTGGGATCAGATCGGCGCGCTCATGCGCGCCCGCGCCCGCTTCGAAAGCCGCAATCTCGATCCCTGCGCGATGCCCGCCGACGCCCAGTTCCGCAGCCGCGACAACCAGCTTTACCGCGTCGAGATCCACCGGGGCGGCGCTGCTGGCGAAGCGACCTTCAAATGGTCGCGCGAAAACGGGTCCGTCGAGTTTTCTCTGCATTCTGTCAAGGTCGCAAACGGCGGCGCGGTCACGGCGGCGATCGACGCCCTCGGCCACGATCGCCGAACCGGGCTGTGCGAGGGCGACTGGGTCGAGCTGACCAGCGACGCTTTCGAATTCGCGGAGGTCGCGCCGCCGCTCGGCCAGATCACGGCGATCGATCGCGCCAAGCGAATGCTGAGCATAAAAATCGCGAACCCGGCGGGCGTGGATTTCAGCGCCTGCACCCTGCTGCGCCGCTGGGATCAGACGCTGGAGACCGCGCCCGATCTTCGCGACGACGGCGCAATAGCCGTTCAGGAGAGCAGCGAGGGCCGTTGGACCCCGCTCGAGCGCGGCGTCCAGATCCAGTTCGTTCCCGGCGGCTTCTACCGCACCGGCGACTACTGGCTGATTCCCGCGCGCGTCGAGACCAATGACGTCCTTTGGCCGCAGGCGACGGCGGGCAAGCCGGACGCCATTGCGCCCCATGGCGTCGAGCGCCATCGCGGCGTCCTGGGGTTCGGCGTCAAGGGTGCGGCGGAGACGACCTTCACCAACTGCGCTTGTCGCGTCGATCCGCAATGCGATCATTGATCGAGGCTCGAGGGGCGATGAGTTCGTGCAGACTGAATAGACCCATCGCATCCGTCCAGACGCGAGCAGGCCTCCAGCCGGCCCGCCGGGCGATCCGTTGGAACTCCTCGATCGAATGCTTGTAGGCGTTCTCGGTATGGATCGTCTCTCCCGCACGGAAAGCGAACCGGCCGACCCCGGCGTCGACGAGTTGATCCTTCCGGCTGACGAGATGCATTTCGACGCGCCCTTCGACGGAATCGTAAATCGCCGCGTGGCTGAAGGTCAGCGGATCGATTTTCCCGCCGAGTTCGCGATTGATGCGGGTGAGCAGATTGAGATCGAACGCCGCCGTGACGCCCTCGGCGTCGTCATAGGCCTCGAGAAGTCGGCGAACGTCTTTCTTCAGATCGACCCCAACGATCAGCCTTGCGCCGCTCGAGAGCGTCTCGCGCATGGCGTCCAGCACCCTGGCCGCCTCCAAAGGCGCAAAATTACCGATCGTGGAGCCTGGAAAAAATCCCAGTTGCGATCTGCGCGAAATATCGGGCGGAAGGTCGATCGGGACTGAAAAATCGGCCGGGATCAGTCGCACGTCGAGCCCGGAAAAGCGCGACGTCAGCCGTCGACGCGCGTCCGCGAGGGCGCTTTCCGAAATGTCGATCGGCGCATAGGCGTAAAGGCTGCCCATCGCCCTGATGAGAATCTCCGTCTTGACGCTGGAGCCGGAGCCGAATTCGACGAGAACTGTTTCGGATGACGCCCCCTCGAGCATCTGCCTCACATTCGCGTCGAGAATATCCGCCTCGGTTCTCGTCAGATAATACTCGGGCTGGCGCGTGATTTCCTCGAACAGGGCGCTGCCTCTGTCGTCATAGAAAAAGCGGCAGGGAAGGCTCTTGCGCGGCTGTGACAGGCCCGCCGCCACGCTTGCGGCGAAATCCTCTTGCGGCGCGACGGGCGCCCTGCTTTCCGTCGCCTTCGACATCAGCCTGCCTCCGACGCGAGGCGGACGCCTGTGAATTGCCAGCGCTGGTGGGGATAAAAGAAGTTGCGGTAGCTTGCGCGAATATGGCCCTCCGGCGTCACGCAGGAGCCGCCGCGCAGCACGTGCTGGTTGACCATGAACTTGCCGTTATATTCGCCGAGCGCGCCCTCGGCTGGACGATAGCCGGGGTAAGGCAGATAGGCGCTCTGGGTCCATTCCCAGACGTCGCCGAACATCTGGCGAGGCGATCCCTTGTGCGCCGCTACCGCCGGCAGGGGCCGCAATGCGGATGTTCCGAGGGTGTTCCCCTCCCGCCCCGCTCGTGTCGCCGCCGCCTCCCATTCGAATTCAGTCGGCAACCGCCGCCCCGCCCAGCGCGCATAGGCGTCGGCTTCGTAGTAGCTCACATGCGCAACCGGCGCATCGGGATCGAGCGGCGTCAGGCCCTCGAGCGACATTTCGAACCATTCTCCGTCACGACGCTCCCAGTAGAGGGGCGCGCGCCAGCCTTCGCGGCTCACCGCCGCCCAGCCGTCCGACAGCCACAGGGTCGGCGTCTCGTAGCCGCCGTCGGCGAGGAACTCCCGCCACTCCTCGTTCGTGACGAGGCGATCGGCAAGGCGGAAGGCCCCGACAAGAGCGTCGTGGCGGGGCCGTTCATTGTCCCATGCAAAGCCCCTGCCCTCATGGCCGATCCGATAGACGCCGCCGGAAAAATCGATCCAGCCGGCAGGCTCCCGGCGCGCCGCAACGGAGCGGGGCGGCGCGGGCCGGTAGGCTGGCCGCAAGGGGTTTGCGGAGAAGAGAGCGAGGATGTCGGTAAGGATCAGCTCCTGATGCTGCTGCTCGTGATGGAGTCCGATCTCGATCAGGTCTGCGCAGGCCGGCCATGAGGCCATGTGGCCGTCGATGAGCCGCGCGAGCGCGATGTCCACATGCTCCCGATAAGCGAGGACCAGGTCGAGCGACGGCCGGGTGAGAAGGCCCCGCCTCGGCCTCGCCTGGCGCGCGCCGAAAGCCTCGTAATAGGAATTGAAACAGTAGCTGAAGGTCTCGTCGTACCGCGCATAGCCGGGCAGGTGCGGGGCAAGGACAAAGGTTTCGAAAAACCAGCTGGTATGAGCGAGATGCCATTTCGTCGGGCTGGCGTCATCCATGGCCTGTACGGTCATATCTTCCGCGGTGAGCGGAGCGGCGAGATGAAGGGAAAGCTGGCGCGTTTGGAAAAGACGCGCACCCAGGTCGGACGCGGAAAAGTCGGCGGCAGAGAAGCCGGAAGCAGAAAAGGACGCGTGGGGCGCCATTGGCGTCTCTCCTGTGGCGGACAAGAGAGGCATATAGGGCCGCGATCGCCGTTTCAGAGTTCGCGTCCCCTTCCCGCCTGTCTTGCGGCCAGGAAAGTTGCCAACTGGCAACCGAAGACGCGCCCAAAGGCGTTAATGGGCGTTAACCCTTTATCATTTGCAAGATCCGGCGAATCGGGGTTTTTTAGTTACGGGTCATGGGCGCAGAAACGCCACCGTCCCGTAGTTATGACGCCGGTCCGAGGAATTGCGCCAAGATGGTTTTCGCCAAGCCAAGGATGACCTCGGTTATAGCTGGCGATGGGGCCGCCTTGTCGCAGGAGCTCAATATGCTCCGCAAGACGCTGTTTCCGCCAGAGTCAAAAAAGGCGTTGAGAAGCTTCTCGTCTGGCGAGGCGGCGAAACTCATCGGAATCGCCGACGGTTACCTGCGGCAACTCTCACTTGGCGGAAAAGGGCCGCAGCCGGAGATCGGCGCCGGCGGGCGCCGGTCCTACACGCTCGATCAGATCAACGATCTGCGCAAGCTCCTGGAAGAAGGCGGAAAGGGAAAACGCTATCTCCCGCGCCGCAGCGAGGCCGATGCCTGCCAGGTTCTGGCGGTCGTGAACTTCAAGGGCGGATCCGGCAAGACGACGACAGCCGCGCATCTTGCGCAATATCTGGCCCTGCGAGGCTACCGCGTGCTCGCGGCGGATCTCGACCCGCAAGCCTCGCTCACGGCGCTTCACGGTTACCAGCCCGAATTCGATATCGGCGCCAATGAGACCTTATACGGCGCTATCCGTTATGGCGCGGAGCGCCGGCGACTCGAAACGATCGTCCGCACAACCTATTTCCCCGGCCTCGACCTCGTGCCGGGCAATCTCGAACTGATGGAGTTCGAGCATGAGACGCCCCGCGCGCTTGCGGAAGGGGGCAGCGAGACCTTCTTTGGCCGCGTCGCAACCGCGCTGGGAGAGGTCGAAAGCAAATATGACGTGATGATCCTCGACTGCCCGCCGCAGTTGGGCTTTCTGACACTGGGGGCGCTCTGCGCGGCGACCTCGGTGCTGATCACCGTGCATCCGCAAATGCTCGACGTCATGTCGATGTGCCAGTTTCTCCTCATGGCCTCCGATCTCCTGTCGGTGGTCGAGGAATCGGGCGCCGAACTCGATTACGATTTCATTCGCTATGTGGTGACGCGGTACGAGCCGTCGGATGGTCCGCAGACCCAGATGGTCGCTTTCATGCGCTCGCTCTTCCGGGACCGGGTGCTCACCAATGTCGTTCTCAAATCCACGGCGATCTCCGACGCGGGCCTGTCGAAACAGACGCTTTACGAGATCGGCCGGGAGAATTTCACGCGGGCGACTTACGATCGGGCGATCGAATCGCTCGACGCCGTCAATTCGGAAATCGAAGGCTTGATGCAGCAGGCGTGGGGACGACAACCATGAGCCGGAAGGACACGCTTCGTGCGCTCCTGGGCGCGCGCGAACGGGAGTTGCCATCTGGCAACTCGCCCGAGCCCGTCGCCGAGGCGATCGAGGCCCCGCGCCAGCTCGTCCGGTCCGGCGCCGTCGGCGCCATGGGGCGCTCCCTCGGGAAATTGACCCATGCCGCCGAGGAGGCGCGCGCGCTCATCGCTTCCGGCGACACGATCGTCCAGCTCGACGCCGCGCTCATCGAATCCTCTTTCCTGGAGGACCGACTCGGCGAGCAGTCGGAGGAACATGCCGCGCTTGTCGCGTCGATACGGGAGCACGGGCAACAGGTGCCCATTCTGGTGCGGCCGCATCCCGGCAAGGCCGGGCGCTATCAGGTCGCCTATGGACACCGGCGCTTGCGCGCGCTGGCGGAGCTTGGCCGCCCCGTTCGCGCCATTGTGCGGGAGATGTCGGACGCGGGCCTCATCGTCGCACAGGGGCAGGAGAATTCCGCCCGTTTGCAGCTCAGCTACATCGAGCGCGCGATGTTTGCGGTCTCCATCGAGGATCAGGGGTTCGACCGGGAGGTGATCATGGCCGCGCTGACCGTCGAGAAGACGCAGCTTTCGCGTCTGATCTCGATTGGCCGCGCGATTCCCTTCGAAGTCGTCAAGCTGATCGGCCCCGCGCCGAAGACAGGGCGCCCACGGTGGGCGGCGCTCGCGGAGAAGATCGCCGGCAGGGACCTCGAGCCGATCCTCGTGGGTCTCTCCGCCAAACCCGACTTCCTCACGGCGGACAGCGACGCGCGTTTTGCGCGTCTTCTTTCGGCCCTGACCCCGGCGCCTGTCGAGTCCTGCAAGAGAATCTGGTGCGATGAGGATGGCCGGCGGATCGCGACCTATCAGCGCGGGCCGGAGCGCGCGACGCTCACGCTCGACCAGAAGATCGCGCCCGACTTCGGGGAATATGTTCTCAGCCAGTTGCCGCAGCTCTATCGCAGCTATCGCGGGAGCAGGGGGACGGGTTGAGGACGAGAGATCGGGCCGTCCGCGGCCCGAATGCGCGCCCGGCGCGCAATGAGACTTACAAAATGAGGTGAACGCGCAAAAGAAAAAGGCCCCCGAAACGTCTCCGCCCGGAAGCCCTTCTCGATGTGTAGCGACTGAGAGAATCACACTTCCGCATAGCCCTGTCAAGAGTCGGCGCCGTTTTGGCGAGCAGCTTTCTTTTGCCCGAACGAGGCAAGAGATCATGCAGACGAGTATAACGACGCCCTTCGGGCGCCGGCGGTTGACGCGCGCCATGATCGCGCGCCAGTCGGCGACGCGGGATTTCATCGAAGCCCCCGGCGCGTCCGAGGCGGTCGCCCACAAGTGGCGTCTGTTTCGCGCCGTGACGGAGGCGAAAGCCGCCCTCGGGGTCTCGGACCGCGCCTTGTCGGTTCTGCACGCCCTGCTGAGCTTTCATCAGGAGACCATGCTGACTTTGCCCGCGACGCCGGCCGGGGCGGCCGCCGTCGGGATCATCGTCTTCCCATCCAATCGGGAGCTCTCCATCCGCGCGCATGGCATGGCGCCGGCGACGCTGCGCCGCCACCTCGCGAGCCTCGTCGAGGCCGGGCTGATCATCCGGCGCGACTCCCCGAACGGCAAGCGCTTCGCCCGGAAAGGGCAGGGGGGCGAGATCGAGGACGCTTATGGCTTCGACCTGGCGCCCTTGCTGGCGCGCTCGGCCGAAATCGAGCAACGCGCCGAGGCGGCCCGCGCCGAAGCCCGCGCCATGGCGCTTTTGCGCGAGAAGATCACCTTGGCGCGGCGCGACATTGCCAAGATGACGGCGCTCGGCATGGAGGAAGGCGTCGCCGCGGATTGGGAGGCGCTACAGCGCGCCTATCAACCCTTCGCGGACCATCCTCTTCGCACCCTCTCACGGGCCGAGACGGAGCGACTGGCGGCGGATTTAGCAAACCATGCCGCAAACATCCGCAACCTTCTGGAAGATCGAGCCAAACTCCAAAAAAAGAGCGCCAGTGAGTCTCACGATGAGCGCCATATACAGAATCAAACCACAAAACTTTCTGATCTTGAACCACGCCTTCGAGAAGGCGGGGGGCGAGGTCCGGAGCCAGCAGGCCGGGAGAAGCCCCCTGCATCTGCACTCGACGCAGGGCCTTTCGCCGTCGCCAAGGGGACGGGAGCGGGGGCGGGGGCGCGCGCCTATCCGCTGGGAATGGTGCTCGAGGCGTGCCCGGATGTCGTCGATTACGCGCGGGGCGGCGAGATTTCGTCCTGGCGGGATCTCGCCGCGACAGCCGTAACGGTGCGCTCCGCCCTCGGCGTTTCGTCCGACGCATGGTCGCAGGCGATCGAGGTTCTGGGCGAGCATGATGCGGCGGTCGTCATGGCTGCGATCCTCCAGCGTGGCGATGAGATCAAGAGCGCTGGCGGCTACCTGCGCGCGTTGACGGCCAAGGCGCGGGTAGGGGCCTTCTCACTCGGTCCCGTGCTCATGGCGCTGTTGCGCGGGAAGGCGGCAAACGCGGGCAGAACTGGAAAAGCGGCGGAGCGATCAGGGTCTCGGGCTATCGGCGCGGACCGAGCAGCCCAAGTTTTTCGGCCCGATCCATCAGGCTTTTGACGGAGGAGGGAGCCCATCGGACGCCGCCGCGTGGGGTGCGTTCATACATCGCCTCAAGCTGAGCGCCGATTTGGGCGAGGGTAAGGTCGGGATTGGCCCGGGCGATGCCCGCGACGAGGGCGAGGAGCCGTTCGCTGCTCGCCCGGCGGGGCGCCGGCCGGAGGAGCGACGCTTCGGCGAGCCCTTCCGCGACGAAGCGTTTGACCGCGCGTTTCAATCGCTCGACGGTCCAGCGAGGGAGACCGCCGGTCGTCGCCCTGCCGTTCAGGACGCGCGCGACGTCTTCCCAGCGGTGTTCGGGGCGCATCTCCCTTACGACCGGGAGCCAGTGTTCGGCGGTCTGGTTGACGCGCTCGAAATAGCTCTGACTGCGGGCCTCGGCGGTGCGGCGGATCGCTTCCGGATCTCTGGCGCGCAGTTTTGGATTGCCGCCAATGCGGCCGCGTTTCTTCGCCGCCCTGAGTCCGTCCCTGGTGCGTTCCTGGATGAGGGCGCGTTCGAGTTCTGCGACGGCGCCGAGCACCTGTAGGGCGAAACGGCCTTGCGGCGTCGAGGTGTCGATCGGGTCGGCCAGCGATTTGAAATGCGCGCCCCTGGCGTCCAGTGCGGCGATGACCGAGAGAAGATGGGAGAGGGAGCGGGCGAGGCGGTCTAGCCTGGCGACGACGAGAACGTCGCCGCGCCTCACAGCGGCCAGCGCCTGGGCGAGCTGGGGTCGAGAGGCCTTGGCGCCCGACAAGTGCTCCTTGAAGATCACGCCGCAGCCGGCGGCTTTCAGCGCATCGACCTGAGCGTCGGTCGCCTGATCTTCGGTTGAGACGCGGGCGTAGCCGATCAACGTCATGAAAAATTCTCCGGACCGCGGCGCTCGTGCGTGAAACGCGCCGTCTGCCGACGGCTGCGCGCGTTTTTCCAAAATGAGAATATCCGATGAAACGGTCGTTTGGATACGCCTGCGAAAGGGGCCGCTTCGGCCCGGCCATCTGCGGCACATCGGGAAAACGAGCGTTGTACTGGCCCTCGGACGCCCCAAAGCCGCCTTTGGGCTGCGTTTGAGACTTGTTGGGATCAGCGAAAAAAGCTCCCGCGCCGGGCGGCTCCACGCGCGGCCCAAAGAGTATCGTGTGAAACAAGCAAATCTACCGTTAAGTTGATTATGGATAGTAGAGCATATGTAATCCCGTGCTTTTCATCCTTACGTCGCCACCTGCGATTCCGGCCGCCCCGGCGGCAGTTTCCGAGGCCAGGCTGGCGGCGCGCAGGACGCGCGCGCCTCGCTTTGCCCAGGGCAAGGAAAGAGGCGCGCGGGGGAACATTTTCGGTGAGCGACTCGTTTGAGCCGAGGTTTTGACGACCGCTGGAATTTGGAGCGTTGATCGCATCTCTCGCCAGAACGTCGCTGCTTTGTTTGAGCATCCTCGCGTGGGGGCTCGCGCCCTGCCCGGATTCTTGGGGAGCGGTCGCTTGGGCGGGGCAGAGCCTTTCCGATCTGGAAAAGCTTTCCGCCAAACCCCGCCCCGACGACCGCTTGCCTCTGGCGGCTCACTTTCTCGATGAAGACGGAAATTCTGAAACGCTCGCGCACGCGTTCGATGGGCGGCCGGCGGTTTTGCTCTTTGTGGATTACGGATGCAAGAACATGTGCGGGGCCATGCTGGCGTTGACCAGTCGCGCTCTGGCCATGTCGGCGCTCGATCCGGGCCGAGACTACAGGATGATCGCCATCGGTCTCGATCCCAATCAGGGCGCCGCGGCCGCCCGTGACCTGAAAGAATCGCTGATCGACCCAGGCGCGCCCCTCTTTGCCGCCACGCAGTTCTTGACCGGACCAGAGTCGTCGATTGCCGCAGTCGCGGCCTCTGTCCACTATCGCTATTCAAGAGACGCGGAACACAGCCAGTTTGCCCACGCCGCCGCAGTGCTGGTCGTGACTGACGAAGGACGCGTAACCCGGATCATTCCCGCGACCGCTGTGACAGGCGAGACGCTGCGCCGCGCTCTCATCGAGGCGCAGCGCGGAATCCTCTCGCCGATCCTGGATGCCGTTGGCTTGCTCTGTTACGGATATGGTCCGAGTCATGGGCTCTACAATAAAGTGATCTTGGCCACGCTGAGGGCAGGGGGCGCGATTGCTCTCCTCCTCCTCGCCGTAGGCATTTTGGTCCTCGTCCGGCGCACGGCGGCATGAGCGAGGACTTCGCGCCCAAGGCGTCGTCTTACGCCGATCAATGGGATTGGCTCTTTTTCGTGCTCGTCACGGTAAGCGCAATCGTCGTCGCGGCTGTTCTCGTCGCAATCGTCGTTTTTTCCATCCGCTACCGCAAAGGGGCCGCCGCTTTTCGAAAGGACCTTCCGGGCGCGTTTTCCAACCGCCTGGAGTATGGCTGGACCACGGCGACAGCCCTCGGTTTCCTTGCCATGTTCTGGTGGGCGGCGGCGACGCAGCTGCATCACGCCGTCCCGCCGGAAGGCGCGGTCGAAATCCATGTGCTCGCCAAGCAATGGATGTGGAAAATACAACAGCCTAACGGTGTGCAGGAAATAAACGAGCTCCATGCGCCGACCGGCCAGCCCGTCGAGCTCATCATGACGTCGGAGGACGTCATTCACAGCATGTTTCTTCCGGCCTTGAGACTGAAGCAGGACGTGCTGCCGGGCCGCTACACCTATCTTTGGTTCAACGGCGACAAGCCTGGCGTCTATCACCTCCTCTGCGCTGAATATTGTGGGACAGCCCATTCGAGAATGACCGGCCGTTTCATATTGATGAGCCCCGTCGACTATTCCCGCTGGAGCGCCAGGCAACCGCAGGCGGACAACGCCGCCAAGCAAGGAGAAGGGCTCTTCAATTCCCTCGGATGCACGGGGTGTCACGCGCAAAACTCGAGCGTTCATGCGCCCGACCTGCACAATGTCTATGGCCGACCCGTGCAGCTTGCGGATGGAAGAAGCGTCGTCGCCGACGAAGCCTATCTGCGCGACTCGATCCTCCTGCCGGGAAAGGACGTCGTCGCGGGATTCGATCCGATCATGCCGAGCTTTCGCGGACAGGTGAACGAGGAGCAGATCATGCAGCTCATCGCCTATCTGAAATCGCTTGCGGCGCCGGGGAGGAACAAATGAGCCAGATCGCCGCAGTCGAGCCTCCGCCGGAAGAAAGCCCAACATGCACGAGCTACCTCGATGCGGGACATACGCTTGTGTCCTGGCTCACCACCACCGACCACAAGCGTATCGGCATCCTCTACGCGATAGCGATCACGCTCTTCTTTTTCATCGCCGGGTTCGCCATCGGACTCGCGCGCCTCGAGCTCAT
Organism: Methylocystis sp. IM3; assembly: GCF_038070105.1. Taxonomy (NCBI): domain Bacteria; kingdom Pseudomonadati; phylum Pseudomonadota; class Alphaproteobacteria; order Hyphomicrobiales; family Methylocystaceae; genus Methylocystis; species Methylocystis sp. IM3. The sequence continues at coordinate 69,942 of NZ_JBBPBZ010000003.1, forward strand.
GTCCCCACGGGGAATGTTACTGACCGACGAGGGCTATAATCGCCTGTTCACTTTGCACGGCATCGTCATGGTGTGGTTTTTCCTGGTGCCGTCCATTCCCGCGACCTTCGGAAATTTCCTGATCCCCCTGATGATCGGCGCGCGGGACGTGGCTTTTCCTCGACTGAATCTCCTGTCCTGGTACATTTACCTCATCGGTGCGGGGTTCACCTGCTACGCTATCGTCGCTGGCGGCGTGGACACGGGGTGGACGTTCTACACGCCCTTTTCGTCACTTTATGCAAATGGCAATGTCGTCGCCGCAGCGGCCGGCGTCTTTGTCGCCGGATTCTCGTCAATCGCCACCGGCGTCAATCTGATAACCACGACGCACATGCTGCGCGCGCCGGGGATGGGCTGGTTTAGATTACCGCTCTTCGTTTGGGCGATCTACGCCACGAGCCTCGTGATGGTGCTGGCGACGCCGGTGCTGGCCATGACGCTGTTGCTGATCGTGGCGGAAAGACTCTTCCACCTGCCGGTGTTCAACCCGCATGAAGGCGGCGATCCCATATTGTTCCAGCATCTCTTCTGGTTCTACAGCCATCCGGCCGTCTATATCATGGTCCTGCCAGCGATGGGGGTCATTTCGGAAGTATTTTCGTGCTTCGCCCGGCGCCGCGTTTTCGGCTATGTGATGATGATCTATGCGCTCCTTGGCATCGCGATCATCGGCTTCTTCGTCTGGGGCCATCACATGTTTGTCGCGGGCCAGTCGCAATATGCGAGCCTCGTCTTCTCCTTCCTTTCGTTCATGGTCGCTGTTCCTTCCGCCATAAAGGTGTTCAACTGGACAGCGACGCTCTATCGGGGCTCGATCAGCTTCGAGGCGCCGATGATCTACGCCATGGGCTTTCTGGGTCTTTTCACGATCGGCGGCCTGACCGGCCTTTTCGTCGCCTCGATTCCGATCGACGTTCACGTCACCGACACATATTTCGTCGTCGCGCATTTCCATTTCATCATGGTCGGGGGGACGGTCTCGGCCTTCTTCGCAGCCCTGCATTTCTGGTGGCCGAAGATCACCGGGAAACTCTATTCGGAAGCCTGGGCCCGTTTTGCCGCAATCATCATGTTTCTCGGCTTCAACACGACGTTCCTGCCGCAGTTCATCATGGGCTATGGCGGGATGCCGCGCCGTTATCATGTTTATCCACAGGAGTTCCAAGTTTACCACGTAATCTCTTCGATGGGCGCGCTCGTACTTTTCGCCGCTTATACGCTTCCGCTCGTCTATCTCGGCTGGTCCCTTTTCTACGGCAAGCGCGCGGGCCCAAATCCATGGGGCGCAACGGGACTCGAATGGCAGACCCCCTCGCCTCCGCCCGAGCATAATTTCGATGAAATTCCCCGGGTCGATGCGCCGCCCTATAATTATCATCCAGAGAAGGAAGAGGCGTTCGAGCCGCAGGGGCGTTCATGATGATCGATGGCGCAACTGTGCTCCGCTTCCCCTGGCCGAGCGTGGAGCGACAGCGTCTCGGCGTCGCCTTCGGCATGTGGACGTTTCTTGCCAGCGAAATTCTGTTCTTTGGCGGTTTGTTTCTAAGCTATGCCGTTTACCGGTCGCTCTATCCGCAGGCTTTCGCCGTCGCCTCGCATGCGACGAGCATGTTTTACGGAACCATCAACACGGCGTTGCTGCTCACCAGCAGTTTCGTCATGACGCTGGCCTTGCACGCATCAAAAAAAAGAGCGCGGGCGCTTGTTGTGAGTTGCCTGTTGCTGACAGCCGCGTTTGGGCTTGCATTCCTTGCGGTCAAGGGACTCGAATATGCTGAGGACATAGACAAGGGCCTTATTCCGGGGCCCGGTTTCACGCTCGAGCCGGATACGACGCGCCTGTTCTTTGCGCTCTACTGGGTCATGACAGGGATACATGCGATCCATCTCGCCATTGGCGTCGCGCTTGTCGTCTACCTCGGCGCGGCGTTGCTCAGCGAGAGAATGGCGACGGAAAGCCCTGCGGTCGAAGCCACGTCCCTGTATTGGCATTTTGTGGACAGTATCTGGCTCGTTCTTTATGCGTTGATCTACCTGCCCGGGCGGCACGCGCCATGATCCGGATCGCGCTGCGATATGGAGGCGTGTGGCTGCTCCTGCTTTTCCTTCTCGGCGCGTCCGCGGCGACGGCTTACCTGGATCTTCAGGGAAAAGGCCCATTGCTGCATCTCGGCGTCGCGGCGCTCCAGGTCCTTCTGGTCTGGCTCCTGTTCATGGATTTACGCCGCGCGAGCGGTCTTGTTCGACTCAGCGCAGTGGCAGGTCTGCTCTGGCTCGCAATCATGTTCATGCTCGCCTTTTCGGATTATGCCACGCGCGGGTGGAACGAGGCGCCGACGGGCTACCCGGACAACATCGCCGCCTCGTAGGCAGGCGCGCCCATAAGGAACTTTCGGACGCTGATCGGGTTCAGGCTACGGCGCATAAACCGGGATGCGGCGATGGCGCAGATTTTCAGGCCCTATGCAGACTCGATCGTCCGTGTCGCGATGATCGCAATTCTGGCGTTTCCCTTTCTGATCGTGGGCGTGGCCTATGGCGTGATGTGGTCGCCTTATATTACCGGAGAGCATGTGACATTGGAGCAGCCTGTGCCGTTCAGTCACCAGCACCACGCGGGGCAGCTTGGCCTCGATTGTCGATACTGCCACACCTCCGTTCAGCAATCGGCCTTTGCTTCGGTTCCGCCGACTGAAACCTGCATGACCTGCCATTCTCAGCTCTTCACGAACGCCGAGATGCTCGCCCCCGTGCGCAAAAGCCTGGCCGACGACAAGCCAATCAAATGGACGCGGGTTCATCGGCTGCCTGGCTACGTCTATTTCGATCACTCGATTCACGTCGCAAAGGGCGTTGGCTGCTCGACATGCCACGGGCGCGTGGATCAAATGCCGCTCGTTCAGCAGACCCAACCGCTCACGATGTCGTGGTGCCTTTCCTGTCATCGAGACCCTGCGCCCTATCTTCGACCAAGAGAGGAAATTTTCAACATGGATTGGATGGCGGGGAAGGATCAGAAGCGGCAGGGCAAGGACCTTATCGAGCGTTATCACATAAATATCGATCACCTCTCCGATTGTTCCGTTTGCCATCGATGAGCGAGCGTCCGGCCATCACGCGAGAGAGGTTCACGCCGGACCGGCGGGATGCGCTCAGGCTCCTCGCAGCCGGCGCCGCCGCGGCGCTCTCGTCGTGCGGCCCGCCGCGAGAGGAAATCGTTCCATATGTAAAAATGCCGGAAGGACTGACGCCCGGCGTTCCATTGCAATTTGCGACGGCCTTGCCTCTCTCCGGCTATGCGCGCGGGGTGATCGTCACTTCGCACGAGGGACGACCGACGCGCATTGAGGGCAACCCGCGTCATCCTGTCAGTCTTGGGGCATGCGATATTTTCGCCCAGGCCGAGATCATGTCCCTTTATGACCCGGATCGTGCAAAAATCGTCAGGAACCGGGAGGGGCCTTCCTCCTGGGCCGCTTTCGAAAAGGAGCTGCTTTCCCGCGCCCAGATCGAAAAGAGCCGGGGCGGCGCCAAGCTCTCGATCCTCACCGGGCGCGTCACCTCGCCGACCCTTGGCCGCCAGTTACAGTCATTGCTCAAAATATTCCGGCAGGCGCGCTGGCGCCGCTTCGAGCCCATTCACGACGACAATGAAATCTCTGGCGCGACAATGGCGTTCGGCCGCCCGCTGATTGCGCTTCCGCGACTGGAGCGCGCGACTGTCGTCGTTTCACTCGAAGCCGACCCGCTCGGGCCGGGTCCATTGCAGCTCCTCCATGCGCACGCCTTCGCCAAGAGACGCCAGGCACGCCTTCCGCTCGATCGGTTTCTACGTCTCTACGCCGTAGAGTCGAGCCTGACGCTTACAGGCGCGAATTCGGATGAACATCTGACCCTCGCTCCGTCGCTCATTCACGGTCTCGTGGTCGAGATCGCCAATCGCTTTGGCGCGGCCTATTCCCCAGTGAGTCTTTCCGACGAAGCGCGCCGTTTCGTATCGATGGTGGTTGACGATCTGAACGCAAACTCTGGCAGCTCGATCATTCTGGCGGGGCGAACTCAGCCTCCCGAAGTGCATGCGCTCTGCCACTGGATCAACCAGAGGCTACGGGCCCCAGTCGATTATTTCGCGCCGGTGGACCCGGTCGCATCGGGTCATCTCGCGTCTTTGCAGGGGCTGACGGACGATCTCGAAAGCGGGCGGGTCGAAAGCCTTTTTATAATTGGCTGCAATCCTGTCTATGCGGCGCCGGGAGAAATTGCAATCTCTCGCGCAATTGCAAAGGCGCCGTTCAGCGTGCATCTCGGTCTCTATGACGATGAAACGGCGGCGCTGTGCAAATGGCGCTTGCCTCTGTCGCATTCCCTCGAAAGCTGGTCGGATCTGCGCGCCGTGGAAGGAACGGCCAGCATCGTCCAGCCGCTGATCCGGCCGCTCTATGATACGCGAACCGCGGAGGAGCTTGTCGCGTCGATTGTCGGCGTGCAATCGGCCACCTCGTACCAGCTTGTGCAGCAAAATTGGCGCGCTCATGCGCCAGATGATTTCGACGCCTCGTGGCGTCGATGGCTGCACGATGGAACGATACCGGACTCGGCAAACAGCGCCGTCGCGACTCCCATCGCCGTCAAACCCGCAATCAACCCCGTGAAGGCCGTGGCGGGGTTATGCCTTACTCTCGCGCCCGACCCCTCTGTATGGGACGGAAGCTTCTCGAATAACGCATGGCTGCAAGAATGTCCGAAGCCTACGACGAAGGAGGTCTGGGGCAACGCGCTCTACCTTTCCCCAGAAGACGCCGCCGCCCACAAATTCGAAGACGGAGACGTGGTTTCGCTGTCGACAGGCACGTTCAGCCTGGCGGCGCCAGTATGCATCGCCGCCAGCCAGGCAAAGGGCGTCGTCGCCGCGACGCTGGGTTATGGCCGCACGCGCGCAGGCGCGATCGGAAGCAACGTCGGCTTCAACGCAAATCTGCTCGCTTCGGCGGCGACCCCTTTTCTGGCGGCCGGCGTCTCACTCTCTCCCACAAGCGAACGGAGGGAAATTCTTCGGACACAACGCAGTTTTGGTCTGGAGCGGGGAAGAGGCGACGTCTTTCCCACATTCACACTCCAAAATCTCATCAAGGGAGCCGCGCGCGTGTCCGATGGCCACGACCTCGCAAGCCTTCTCCCGGACTTGAGTTACGAATCCTATAAATGGGCGATGTCGATCGATAACACGCTCTGCATCGGTTGCAACGCCTGCCTGATCGCATGCCAGGCTGAAAACAATGTGCCGGTCGTTGGCCCTGTCGAGGTCAGCATGGGCCGTGAGATGCACTGGCTACGTGTCGATGTGTATAACAATGGCGGCGCGAAGCCGTTGGGATTCCAACCGGTTCCCTGCATGCATTGCGAAAAAGCCCCATGTGAGCCGGTTTGTCCTGTCGAGGCCTCGGTCCACGATAGCGAGGGACTTAATGTGCAGGTTTACAACCGTTGCATCGGAACGCGGTTCTGCCAGTCGAACTGCCCCTACAAGGTGAGACGTTTCAACTTTTTCGGTTATGCGACGGCCGACGAAGCCTATGCGAATCTCGGCGCGCAATCCTTTGACGCAATTTTCAATCCCGACGTAACAGTGCGATCGCGCGGCGTGATGGAAAAATGCACCTATTGCGTCCAGCGGATAAGCCGTGCGCGACGGGGAGCCGAAAGGGAGGAGCGGCGCATCGGCGACGGTGAGGTGATTACCGCCTGCCAATCGGCCTGCCCGACGCGAGCGATCATATTTGGCGACCTCAACGACGACGGAAGCAAGGTGCGGGAATGGCGCAAGGAGCCGCAGCATTATGCCATGCTCGGCCATCTGGAGACGCGCCCGCGCACGACTTATCTCGCGCGCGTGGGCAATCCTCATCCCGGTTCCGCGGACGGCGAAAGATGAGCGCGCCGAAGGATCGGACCGATACCGAAGCGGCCGCCTGGCTTCTTCCCGAGGGCCGATCTTTCGAAGCGATCAACGAGCTCGTCAGCGCGCCGTTGCTCTCGCCAGAAAAATGGAGCTGGCGGGTCTGGTGGGGCGCGTTCATCGTCAGTTTTGCGCTTACGTTGCTGATGATGATTTGCGTGTCCTGGCTCTTTGCGACGGGCGTCGGCCTGTGGGGCGTCAACACGACCGTTGTCTGGGGTTTCGCCATTGCAAATTACGTCTGGTGGATCGGAATCGGCAATGCCGGGACGCTGATCTCCGCGATGCTCCTGCTGATGCGCCAGCATTGGCGCGCGTCGATCAATCGCTTCGCCGAGGCGATGACTCTCTTCGCCGCGGGCATCGCCGGGCTTTTTCCAATCATGCACCTTGGGCGTCCGCTGTATTTCTATTGGCTGGCTCCTTACCCAAACACAATGGCTCTCTGGCCGCAGTGGCGAAGCGCGTTGATCTGGGACTTCTGGGCAATCCTCAGCTATCTGTTATTTTCGATCCTGTTCTGGTATGCGGGCCTCATACCGGACCTCGCCTGTTTGCGTGACCGAGCGAAGACGAGGCGCGGCCGATTCTGGTTCGGGCTTTTTGCCCTCGGGTGGCGCGGGTCGGCGCGTCACTGGCGCCTTTATCACGTCTACCACACCACCATGGCCTGTCTCGGCGTTCCGCTTGTCGTCACCCTGCACAGCGTCGTCGGCCTGGATTTCGCCGCCAGCCTGATGCCGGGCTGGTCGGAAACGATCTTTCCGCCCTATTTTGTCGTCGGAGCCATGTATTCAGGCTTCGCAATGGTCATCCTCCTGGCGGCGGCGGTACGCTGGGGCTTTTCGCTTCAGGCGCTGATCACGGTCGAGCACTTTGACGTGATGGCGAAGATCCTCCTCACCGCGTCGATGATCATGACAATATCCTACATGACGGAATGGTTTGGGGCCTGGTATGGCGGCGAGCCGGCCGAGCGCAGCCTCGTCGCATTCGAGTTCCTGGGAACGTATCGCATATCCTATTACGTCATGCTGTTTTGCAATTGCCTCGTCGCGCATATGTTCTGGCTCAGATCCGCGCGCCGCAACATAGCGCTCGTCGTCGTCGCAGGCGTGGTGATCAACATCGGCATGTGGCTCGAACGTATGAATATTGTCTGGAACACGCTGTCTCACGGCTACGCAGAAAGCATGTGGCGCCCCTTTCATCCGACCTTCTGGGATTACGCGCTGCTTTTTAGCTCGCTCGGCTTCTTTGCCTTTTTATATCTCGTCCTCTGCCGTCTTGCGCCGATCGTGTCGATGCATGAAACGAGGCGGCTCGTCTGGCCCGAGGCGAGGACATGAAGAGCTTGCTTCTCGCGGAATTCGTCGAGCCCGAGGCCATGGTCAGGGCCGCGCGCAAGGTCGACGAAGCGGGATGCAGGCTGCTGGACGCCTTTTCGCCCTTTCCGGTCGAGGAGGTAGAGGAATTTCTGGGCGCCCGGGCGCCGAGACTGCGCGTTTACATGTTTTTCGGTGGTTTGATCGTTGTAGCAGCGGCTTATGCTACGGAAGGCTGGAGCGCCATCTTCGACTATCCAATCGACAGCGGTGGTCGTCCGCTGAATTCGTGGCCCGCTTTCATACTCTTCCCTTTCGCCGTGGGGATTTTTGGCGCGGCCCTGACCGGATTTATCTTTCTTTTGATCGAAACCAGGCTTCCCAGTTTACACCACCCGCTGTTTTCCGTCCAAAGGTTTGAAAGAGCGACGCAGGACCGCTTCTTTCTCGCGCTCGAGGCGCCGACAGCCGCAGCGGAAAACCGACGCGCAAAAGCCTGGCTCCGCGAGGCTGGCGCCGTCGATGTTGTGGAAGTGGAAAAATGAGCGAAAGGCTGGCGTTTGTCGTCTTATTGCCGATCATGGTCGGCGGCTGCGATTTCAGCATGACTCAGCAGCGAAAATACACGACCTATGAACCGTCGAGCTTTTGGGCGGACGGCGCTTCGGCGCGGCCTCTTCCAGAGGGCGTGGTCGATCAGAATGCGCTTGCCAGAGAAGCGGCGTTGGCACACCCGCCTGAGGCGAACGCAGCGCTTTTGGCGCGGGGTCACGAACGCTTCGGCATTTTTTGCGCGCCTTGCCATGGTCTCGCCGGGGACGGGGACGGCATTATCGTCATGCGTGGTTTCCCCGCGCCGCCTTCCTTCCATTCCACGGCGCTTGTGGCCGCGCCTGCTCAAACATTTCTGGACGCGATCGCCAATGGCTACGGCGTAATGCATTCATATTCAGCGCGCGTCGATCCTGCGGATCGCTGGGCGATTGTCGCCTATGTTCGCGCCTTGCAATTGTCGCGACTCCCGGCCTCCGCTTCTTTGTTGCAGCAGGGGGCGAAGTAGATGACAGTCGACGTCGCCCCGGAAGCAAGTGCAAAAGACAGAGCCGGGCCGGCGCCGATGGCGCCGGGAGCCGAGCCGGGTCGGCGTCTGTCTTGGTGGCTTGTCGCCGGCGCGCTCGCAGCTTTTGGCGGGCTCGCCGCGATTCTTGTCATCGCGCCCAGAGCGGCCGCCGGCGGTTGGCTTTTGGCCTTCGTCTTGTGTGGGAGTCCGGCGATCGGGAGCGTTTTCGCGCTGTTGATCCATGCCTTGACCGGGGGCCGCTGGCTGTCGGCCTTTGCCGATATCTTCGTCGTCACGGCGGCGACGACGCCGTTCTTCGGGCTGCTCTTCATTCCCGTGCTCGTCTTCCTTCCTCATTTTTATCCATGGGTCGAAGGGGCAAATCCGCCTCCCGATGACGTACGCGGTCTTTATTTGAATGCGCCCTTCTTCATCATCCGTTCGGTTGTCGCCTTGAGCTTCTGGAGCGTTCTCGGAATATTTTTGCCGCGACTGACGGGCGGCAGGAAAATGTTGATTGCGGCGGTCGGGCTGGCTGCGCATGCCTTTGTCATCGGCCTGATCGGCGTGGACTGGATCTTGTCTCTTCAGCCTGAGTTCTGGTCGAGTTCCTTTGGCGCAACATTAGCCTTTACGCAATTCGCGGCCGCCCTCGCGTGGGTGGCGATCGTCTCCCCGGGAGAGCGCGACACTGGCGCCCGCGCTGATATCGGCGGGTTGCTGCTGGCGACGCTCCTGGGCCTTTCCTATTTGAATTTCATTGCGCTTCTGGTGATATGGTACGGCAACCTTCCCGATCGCGTCTTCTGGTTCGTGTTCCGCGAGAGATGGCCATGGACGCTTGTAGCGGATCTCGCCTTCGTCTTGGGCGCCGTCATTCCAATCTTCATGCTTTTCCTTCAGCGCGTCCGTTCCGGCCGGCGTGAATTGCGTTTCGTGGGCGTGGTGACGCTTGCCGGCGTGGCCCTTTATTACGCCTATCTGATAGCGCCGCCTTTCGGTGTGCTTTCGCTCGGCGCGGGGCTTCTCGCGGCTGTCGCCATCTTCTGCCTGCTCGGCGCCCTCACATTCGCGCTCCGTGGGCCGCGACGCGTCCAAGTGGAACGAGGGACCAAATGACCCAAGGGGAGCCAGAAGGGGAGAAGGTCGCGCCTCTTGGGGTCGAGGCGCTGCGTGTGTTTTACATGGGCGTGGGCATTCTGTTGGCGCTTGCCGCGTCTCTCGCCGCTATGGTGGGATTTTACAGCTGGAAAATGCCTGCGAGAGACTTCGTCGCTCCGAAAGAGTTTCCGTCGCCGGGCGTCTTTCAGCATCAGGCGGGTGAGCGACATAAGCTCGTCGAAGACCAGAGGCGTCGCCTTGATGACGCCGCAGTTCCGATTGCCAAAGCTATGGAGATGATCGCAGCAAGGGGTCAGTCTGCATTCTTGCCGCTTCCTCTCGAAACCCCGCCTCCAAGCGTTGCGACGCGCCAGACGCCAAACGCCGTCGCCGCGCCGCCGGGCCGCGCAAAGGTTGGCCACCATAAGCGTGGACGCTCGAAAGTACGAACAAGATGAGCGGCGAGCGAGGCTTTCTTCGCTTCTGGATTTCGATGCAGGTGCTTTCCTCCCGCCGCCGCGCTTGTCAGCGCGATCGCCGATCCCACACTAGATTTCGGATGAAGCCTTTGTAGTAACGCCGGTCTTGACGGCCCAATCGGCAACGGAGTTGAAGACCATGTCAGTGACCTTTCGGGAAACCCGGACATACGGGGGAATGGTCGGCGCGGGCCTGTTGGACGCGGCCGGCGGCGTTGCAACGATTGTTCTCGCAATTTGCGGCTTGACAGGAATCCATCCCCCGATCCTGGCGTCCGTCGCTGTAATTGTCTTGGGCGCTGAGCTCATCGCGCGTGGCGCGATGATTGCTTCGGTCTTGTCCACGGCCGCCACAGAGTCGGCTGCCGATCTCGCGCTCATGGGCGAGTCTGGCGGCGGCCTCGCCGCTTTGTTTCTGGCAGGGCTCGGGGGCGTGACCCTCGGAGTTCTCGCGCTTCTTGGCGTCGCTGAACTTGTCTTGACGGCAGTGGCGACGATCGCCTTCGGCGTCGCACTCGTCTTGAGCAATGGCAGCGGCGCGATCATGCTCAGCGCCGATTCAACTGCAATGGGCGAAGGCTCCCTTGTGGCCGAAAGCGTTCCGGCGGTCGCCGGGCTTGTCGCCATCGTACTTGGAATTCTCGCGCTTGTGCTGATGGGCAAGGCGGCGAGTGGTCTCTCGCTCATCCTTGCGGCTCTGCTCATCCTCGGCGCGGCGGTTGTTGTCTCGGGGAGCGGTATGGGGCTGATGATGCAGAGCCTGGCGCGTCGTGGAGAGTAAGTGAGGATTCCGCTGATGCCGGCTTCTTATGATTACGGGCAAGGAGGCTGGGCCTCGGAAATCTTCGAGGTCCTCGCGAGTCTCGCGGCCATCGCCCTTGCGGTTTGTGGGCTTACAGGCATTCTCGCGCCAATATTGGCGGCGGCGGCGACGATCGTGTTGGGCGTCGCTCTGGCGGCGGATGGCGTCGGGCTCTTGCGCCGCTACAAATGGACCGGCGGCCGAGACGAAGGGGCCTGGAGCGCCCCGCTGCGCTTTGCGGTTCTGGTCGCGGGTTTGATGGGCGCGGCGCTTGCGGTGTTTGCGCTCTTTGGCGCGGATCCCGCGTTCCTGATGCCTGTCGCGAGCGCCTTGTTCGGCGCGGGTCTGATTTTGAGGAGCAACGTCGTCTGGGAGCTTTCGCTTCGCGAACTCGCCCATTCGACGAAGCGCGACAGCTTGTCGCTCCGGGCGGAGGCGGCAGGAAATGACGCCGCCGTATTCGCACTTGCGGGCTTCGTATCAGGCGCGCTGGCGTCGATTGCCGCGGCAGGCGGGCCGAACGATCTCACGCTCAATCTCGTCGCCATCGTCGTTGCGGCGTCGACTCTCGTCCTGTGGAGTCGCGTCGCCATGGCCGTAGCGGCGAGACTGCTGCAACCGACCTTGTTCATTCGTCGTCGCACGCCCATTGCACGCTAGCTCTGACGGGCGTGGGAGGCCGAACCTGGCTTGACTCTTTGGCAACTGCGCTAGCTGCTTTCCGGGTCGTGGTACGCTTGAAGGATAAAAAAATGTCAATCGCTCCAGAAACCCCCATGCGCCAGAATGCGCCGGCGGCCGTCGGCGGGCTGGTAGACGCCATCGGCGGCGTCGCCACCGCAATTCTCGCCATCTGTGGCCTCGTCAACATCAATCCCCCGGTCATGATCGCCGCTGCGACGATCGTGTTCGGCGTGGCCCTGCTCCTCCAGGGCGGCGCGTGCATGGCTGAATTCACCCAGGCCGCACGAACGAGCGGTCGCGTCGTCGACATGGAGCCGGGCGGCAATTTGGCCGCGATACTCCTCGTGGGCGCGGCGGGCGTCGTGCTCGGAATTCTTTCCCTCCTTGGGATCGGCGCCAATGTCATGATCCCCTCCGCCGTGATTGCGTTCGGGGTCGCCATGATCCTCGGCAGCAGCTTGTTGCCCCAACTACATGCGATGCGCCAGGCCGCGCAGCCAGGGCTTCAGCGCCGCCTGGCGGGGAGCGAAATCTTCGTATCGCAGATTGCCTCCGGATCGGCTGTTGGTCAGTCTCTGGCTGGCCTCGCGGCGATCGTGCTCGGAATACTCGTGCTTGCCGGCCTCAACCACCCCGCGCTCATTCTGGTCGCATTACTGGAGCTCGGCGCGACGCTCGTCATTACCGGGGGCGCGCTGACGGCGGCTATTCTTGGCGCCATGCAGCCTTGAAGAGCGCAGACAAGGACCGCGGGTGGCTGCTCACGGCTCGTGAGGCAGCCACCCGGGACCCGTTCTTGGCGGAGTCGCTTATCTCATGGAAGAGGGCAGGCGATGACGCAGGCGGCCGGGAATGCAGACGATCAGGCGCAGAGGCGTCCCAATCTCGCGACGATCCTTGTCGCCTTTGCGATCTTCGTGCTCGTTTTTCATGAATTGCGCTGGGTAATCCTGCCCTTCGTGCTTGCTGGCCTGCTCGCCTACCTCTTCAACCCCCTCGTTGAACGCATTTCGGCGAGGTTCGAGGCGTCGAGGATCCTGGGAGCGGCGGCCGTATTTGTGACGCTTCTCACAGCAGCAGTTGTAACGATCTGGATCGGCGCGCGCCCGCTGGTGACAGAGCTCGAACGCGTGGCGACAGATCTGCGCGAGATACTGGGCCGGCTTGCCCATGGCGTCTTTGACGACAGGACTGTCACCATCTTCGGCATCAACGCGGACGCAAACCAGATCGCCGAGGCGGCGACGAACGGTCTGCGTGGCTGGATCGGTCAGACCGGCCGTCTGCTGCAACTCGCGTCAGTGAGTTTCGTAGCGTTGTTCGGCTGCATTCTCGTCTTTGTCCTTCTGTTCTACCTGCTCGCCCAGGGTCCGCAGATCATGCGGAGCCTTCTCTGGCTCGCCCCGCTCGATCAGCGCGACACGATCGAGAAAGTCTGGGCGCGGCTAGGGCCGCTGCTGTGGCGCTATATTTGCGGCGTTCTGATCGTTGTCGCTTACGCAATCGTTGCGGCCTATGTCGGCCTTGGACTCGTGCTCGGCCTCAGACATGCGCTCTTTCTTGCTCTGCTCACGGGTTTTCTCGAGATGATCCCCGTTGTGGGACCTGGCGCTTCCGCTCTCATCGCCGGCCTGGCCGCAATCGGCAATGCGACAGGAATTGCTCCCATAATCGGCTATGCGATCTACGCAATTGCACTGCGCCTGTCGATTGACCAGCTTCTCGGCCCGCTGGTGCTCGGCGCCGCAGCGACGCTCAGTCCCGTGACGATCATCTTCTGCTTTCTCGTCGGCGGGGCGCTGTTCGGCGTGTCAGGCGTCATTCTCGCCGCGCCTGCGGCGATTGCGCTCAAGACATGGGTCGCGGTGACGCGCGGCGAAACCACGCTCGGATAGTCGGGAGACTACCTTGGAGTCGCGCGCCGCCTAAGGTCGGGCAGGATGATCTCGGCGCCGGGACGAAGGCGATTGGGGTTGAGGCCCGGATTTGCGCTCGCAATATCGCGCCACCGACCGGGATCGTGATAAATTTTGCGTGCAATGCCGCTGAGCGTGTCGCCGGCTACAATTCTGTAAGTTTCCGCCTGCGTCTCGCTTGCGACGGGCGCTTCCTTGGAAGGCTGAGGAGCTTCGGGCCCAACGGCCGTTTCGGCGCTTCTACCGCCAGACGGCGGGGCAGACCCGGCATTTCGCTCAGCGGGTTTTCTTGCGGCCGCCTGTGTCGGTGCGACGTGCTCGACGCCGTGATGGCTGAGTGCATGGATCGAGAGGCCCAACATCACCAGAGCCAGCAGGGCGGCCGCGAGCGGCGCTCTGCTGATGGCGCCGCCATTCCCCAAACGCTCACCGGTTTTTCCTGGCGACTGGATCGAAGCAGGTACCGCTGTCGCGACGATATATTTGCGTTCGACTTCTCTTTTTTGCAGCTCCTCGATCTGGCCGAGGCTCATCTCCGCGCCATCCGCGTCGAGAATGTGAATGTCTGGCTCCGCCTGCGCCTCGAGGAGCTTCACCGTTTCAAGGCATCCGGAAGCTGTTTGGCGCTGTGTGAGGATCTTGTCGCTTCCATGAACGACAGCATAAGCCACGACGGCCATCCGCTTTCTTGCTTGGCGCTCAGGGGGAACTCCCACTGAGTTAGCGATTGGACTGCGGAAGGCAAGGCGGCGGGCGATATTTTCCACTCAGCCCATGCGGGAGGACGCCGTAAGGCGCGGAACGTGCTCCATGAGCTCGCCACGCTATTTTTCTGAGATCATCTTTCAACACCGGCGCGAAATCATGCAGGCTCAGACCGCTCGGACCGCAAATGGCGTCCCTCAAAGAAGCTTCATGCTCAACTTCGGTCCAGTGCACCCAGCCGCACATGGGGTCTTGCGCCTGATACTGGAGCTTGATGGCGAAGTCGTTCTTAGGGCCGACCCACACGTCGGATTTCTGCATCGTGGAACGGAAAAGCTGATCGAGGACAAAACCTATTTGCAGGCGCTTCCCTATTTCGATCGCCTGGACTACGTGGCGCCGATGAATCAGGAACATGGATTTTGCCTCGCGGTCGAGAAATTGCTCGGCATCGAGCCGCCATGGCGCGCCCAGCTCATCCGTGTGCTGTTCTGTGAGATCGGGAGGCTTCTGTCGCATCTCCTGAACATCACCACCCAGGCGTCGGATGTCGGGGCGCTGACGCCGAACCTCTGGGGATTCGAGGAGCGCGAAAAGCTCATGTGCTTTTATGAGCGCGCATCGGGCGCTCGCCTCCATGCCAATTATTTCCGCGTGGGCGGCGTCCATCAGGATTTGCCAGCGCAATTGCTGGAGGACATCTACGCCTTTTGCGACCCGTTTCTCCAGGTCTGCGACGACCTCGAAAGCATCCTTGGAGAAAACCGTGTTTTCAAAGAGCGCAATGTCGGCATCGGCGTAATCACGCTCGACGACGCATGGGCGCTCGGTTTTTCGGGCGTTATGGTCCGGGCTTGCGGCGCGCCTTGGGACCTTCGCAAGACGCAGCCTTACGAATGCTACGAAAAACTGGATTTCGATATCCCGATCGGCTCGCGCGGCGATTGTTACGACCGATACTGCGTGCGCATGGAAGAGATGCGCCAATCGACGGGGATAATGAAACAATGCGTGAAAAAACTGCTGTCACGCGAAGGAATGGGGCCGGTTGTAGTCCTTGATCACAGGATCGCACCGCCAAAGCGCCGCGTGATGAAGCGCTCCATGGAGGCAATGATAGAGCAGTTCAAGCTCTATTCGGAAGGGCACCATGTGCCCGAGGGCGAGGTCTATGCCGCGGTGGAGGCCCCCAAGGGCGAATTCGGAGTCTATCTGGTTTCCGACGGCGGCAACAAGCCATACAGATGCAAGATCAGGGCTCCCTCATTTGCTCATTTACAGGCGATGGACCGGCTATCACAAGGACACATGCTCGCGGATGTCTCTGCGATCGTCGGATCGCTCGACATCGTCTTCGGCGAAATCGACAGATGAATCAGGGCTTGAGGACGTAACGGCTTGGCGTGGCGTCCGTGCGCGCAAAACTCTCTTGGAACATGTGTGTGAGGTCCTAAGTAGCGTCTCCATATCGCTTGGCGCACATTGAGTGAGCATGGCAATCGCGCAAGGGGGTTCGTTTGTGACTGAAGTCGTCGAATTGGCGGACTTTGTAGCGCGCGCACATTTTTCTGACATCAGCGCGGCGGCGCTGACGCAGCTGAAGATTCGTATTCTCGACACTATCGGCGTCGCCATTGGAGCCATCGGCGCCGGACCTCCGGCGGCGATCCGACGCTTGACGGAACAGCTGGGCGGCGCCCCGCTCTCGACCCTCATCGGCGGGGGCGCGACGGCTCCCGATCGGGCGGCCTTCTACAATGGCGCGCTCAGCCGCTATCTCGACTTCATGGACAGTTACATTGCTCAGGGCGAAACATGCCACCCCTCCGACAATCTCGCGCCTGTAATGGCTGCTGCTGAGATGGCGGGTGCGAACGGGGCGGAATTTCTCACGGCCCTGGCGGTCGCCTATCAGGTTCAGACGCGCCTCAGTGACGTGGCTCCGGTGCGCCGCAAAGGTTTCGACCATACGACACAGGGCGCCTATGCAGTGGCGGCCGGCGTCGCCAAAGCGTTGCGGCTGCCGCGTGACCAGATCGCGAATGCAATTGCAATCAGCGGAACCGCGAACGTCGCCCTCAGGGTCGCGCGAACCGGCGCGTTATCCAATTGGAAGGGGCTTGCCTATCCCAATATGGCGATGGCCGCTACCCATGCGTCGCTTCTTGCGGCTCATGGCGTCACCGGACCGCCTATGGTTTTCGAAGGAAACAAGGGCTTCAAGGAGACGATCAGCGGGCCGTTCGAGATCGACTGGCGACATGAAGATCTCGAAAGCGTCCTGAAAACGGTGATCAAGAAACACAACGCCGAAATACACGCGCAGACCGCGATCGAAGCGGCGCTGGACATCCGCGCGCGGCCTGGCTTCCGCCTCGAGGCGATCAGAGCCGTTCGCCTCGAGACGTTCGCGGTCGCCTATCATATCATCGGCGGCGGCGAGGAAGGCGACAAGCATCTGGTGCGGACGAAGGAAGAGGCGGATCATAGCCTGCCTTATATGCTGGCCGTCGCGCTTATCGACGGCGCACTGATGCCCGAGCAGTTCGCGCGTTCGCGCATTGTCGCACCGGATGTGCAGCACATTCTGCGCAAAGTGACTGTGACGCCCATCGCCGCCTTCACGGCCTTGTTTCCAAATAAGCTCCCGGCGCGACTCGAGATCGAAATGGACGATGGTTCGATCTTCATGGCGCGGCGCGACGACTACCGTGGTTTCTATACGACGCCTTTCGCTTGGGCCGACGCGCGCGAGAAATGTGATCTCGTCGTGAGCCGCATCGCTTCACCGGGTTGGTCCGGCGCGGTGGCCGAGGTGGTCTCGAGTCTCGACGAACGACCCTTTGCCGATCTGATCGCACTCCTCGAGAAGCCAACGAACCGGTGAGTCATCATGAGCGAGACGACCTTCTCCTTTATCCCCCGCGCGGCCCGCTCGGAAAAGCCGAGAAAAACTGGCCTTACGGAAATTCGCGGACCTTATTACAGCGCTTATGGACCGCGGCATCTTGCTGATGTGCTCGAAACGATGGGCGCGTGGGTGGATGGCGTCAAATACGCCGGCGGCTCTTTCGCCCTCATGCCGCCGGGCGCTGTGGAAGCCCTCAACAAGGTGGCGCATGATCACGACCTCTATGTTTCCACCGGCGGCTGGATGGAAAATGTCCTGCGCTTCGGCCCGGACGTCACCGCCCGTTACATTGAAGAGGCGAAGGCGCTGGGCTTCGACATGATTGAAATCTCCGCGGGATTCATCAGCCTGCCTACGGAGAGCATGCTTCGTCTCGTGGAAGCCGTCAAAAAGGCCGGCCTGAAAGCCAAGCCTGAACTCGGGATCCAATTCGGCGCAGGCGGCGCGACAGCGGCCGGCGAGCTCCAATCGGAAGGAACAAAAGACGTTGGTTGGCTGATCGCACAGGGAAAAGCCCTTCTCGCCGCCGGCGCCGATATCCTCATGATCGAGAGCGAAGGCGTTACTGAGAGCGTCACAAGCTGGCGAACGGACGTTCCGGCGGCGATCATCAACCAGATCGGGCTCGACAAGGTGATGTTCGAAGCTGCAGACCCCCCCGTCTTCGAGTGGTACGTCAAGAATTATGGAAATGAGGTAAATCTCTTCGTGGATCACAGCCAGATCGTGCAGCTCGAAGCTTTGAGGGCAGGAATCTGGGGAACCAAAAGCACCTGGGGGCGGATTCAAAACATTTGAGACTTGCCTGATTGTGGTGCGTACGTACGCAAGAAAGCGGGCGCCTCCAAAGGCGGCTTGAACAAGCGTTCAGGAAAAGCAATTAATATAATGGGTTGTGTTCCTTGAGGCGACCTCGCCTATTTCCGAGATGGGCTTTTCCCCCACGTTTCGAAAAAAACAGGAAGCAATGCCGAAACAGAACGGCTCTTTTCCCGGTTTTGAGAAACATCGATGAAATAGGGGGGTAGTAGCTATCGAGGCGTGGGGACTGGAGAAGCTAAATGATCTACGGAATAAAGAAACTAATCATAGGTTTACTGTCCTGAAAGCGAACCTCTTCGCACGGCTCGCTAAAAAGTGGGCGCCAACTGTTCCCCGGACATAAAATGGAAGAGAGTGCCGATGAGCGGCGTTGTAGTGCTTGCGCTTCGTCGTCCCTATACATTCGTCGTTTTGTCCATCTGCATCCTGATATTCGGCCTCATGGCTGTGTTCAAAACGCCGACAGACGTATTTCCGAACATCAAGATACCCGTCGTGGCGGTAGTTTGGGCCTATGCCGGCCTTCTGCCGACAGAGGTATCCGGTCGCATTACCTATCTGTACGAACGGCAGTTAACGTCGAATGTCGAGGGCATCGAACATATTGAGAGCCACTCTTATTACGGCAGCAGCATCATAAAAATTTTTTTGCAGCCTGGCGTCGATCTCGCAGCCGCCGAAGCCGATATAGACTCGATATCGCAGACTGTTACGAAACAGCTTCCCCCAGATATTTCTCCACCAATGGTCATGCGGCTCGAGGCTTCATCCGTGCCGGTCGCAATGCTAAAGGTGACAGCAGAAAGTCTTACGCCCGCCGATCTCTACAATCTCGCGAAAAACAAGATACGGCCGTTTCTCGTAACGATCCCCGGCGCCATCCTGCCGCATCCCTACGGAGGCCAGGACAAGCAGTTGTTGGTTTCTTTGGATCAGCAAAAGCTCCTGGCGCGCCACCTCACAGCCGCCGACGTGCACAATGCGCTCGGCCGCCAGAGCATCGTACTTCCCGCAGGCGATATGAAGCTCAAGGCGACAGACTGGATGGTGCAGACAAACGCCACGCCCATGCAAGTAGCGGATTTCAATAACATCCCGATCAAGACCGTGGGTAATGCAACCATCTATATGCGCGACGTCGCTGACGTGCGCCTCGGCGGTCCGCCCCAGATCAACGCTGTCCTCGTTGACGGCAAGCAATCCGTTCTGATCGTCGTCATGAAGAGCGGCGAAGCTTCAACCCTTGAGGTTGTAGACGGAATTAAAAAGGCAATTCCACGAATTGAGCAGATCGCTCCTCCAGGGGTCAAGGTTGAGCTGCTCAACGATGCGTCCCTGTTCGTGGAGGACTCCATAATCGACGTGCTCCGTGAGATGGCGTTGGCGTCGGCGTTGACCGGAGTAGTGGTCCTGCTCTTCTTGGGATCATGGCGGGCAACAGTGATCATCGCGACATCGATTCCGCTGTCTATTCTGTCGGCGATAATCTGCCTGCATTGGATCGGTCAGACGATCAATGTCATGACTCTTGGCGGTCTGGCGCTGGCGGTCGGAATCCTCGTCGACGACGCCACAGTGATGATCGAAAATATCGACACTCATATAGAGATGGGCAAACCGCTCGAGACCGCGATCATCGATGCAGCGAATCAAATTGTGATACCGACGTTCGTTTCGACCCTCTGTATCATTATCGTCTGGTTTCCGCTATTTGAACTCACAGGCGTCTCAGGGTGGCTGTTCACGCCAATGGCTGAAGCGGTCATGTTTGCGATGATGGCGTCTTTCATTTTATCGCGCACTCTCGTTCCGACGATGGCCAAATATCTTCTCGTCGACCCCAATGGTCCGAATGGACACGGCCACGCAATCGCGACCGAGGAAGCGCCGTCTTTGTCCGGCAGACGTAAGTTTCCTACCGAGGATGAAATCTATGCTCTGGCCAATGCGGATGCGGAGACAAACGCCCTCGCGGGCGACGGCGGTATATCTCACTTCGCGGTCCCCATCCCAGATCCGCATGATCACATTGGCGACCACCCGAGTTTCTTCAAGAGAATCCAACGGGGGTTCGAACACGGCTTCGAGCGGTTCCGCGAACGCTACAGCGCGCTCTTGAGCCGTACCCTCGACAATAGAAGACGTTTCGTCGCGGTGTTTCTCGCCGCCGCGGTGGCGTCGCTGAGTCTTTTCTATTTCAATGGCCAGGAGTTCTTCCCGGAAATCAAGTCCGGCATTCTCCAGATGCACATGCGGGCGCCGCTCGGTACGCGCATAGAGGCTTCCGGGCGCATTGCCACTCTTGTTTCAAATGACATCGAAAGACTGCTCCCGGGCCAAGTGGAAGGGATTGTTTCGAACTGCGGGCTACCAGTTGGACCACATAATCTTGCGTTCATTCCGACCCCGACGATCGGGGCGCAGGATTGCGATATGACGATCACCCCTCAAGAACGACGCCTCGCCCGTGTGGGATTATCGAGCCATTTTGCGCAAAGCTCTCAACGAGCGCTACCCAGGAACGGAATTCACCTTTCAGCCAGCTGACCTGACGGCGAAAATCCTCAATTTCGGTTCACCGTCCCCGATCGACGTCCAGATCAACGGCGGCGACCAGAATGCGAGTTACGAGTTTGCACGCAAGCTTGCGAGCAAGCTGCGCAGGGTCAGCGGCGCGGTTGATGTCGTCATTCAACAAACGATGCGGACGCCTACGCTTCTCGTAGAGGGAAACCGTAGTTTGGGTCTGGGCGTGAAGCTGACGGAAAAGGATATTGCGGATAATCTGCTGATGACGCTCTCTGGAAGCCAGCAGGTCGATCAGCAGTTCTGGCTCGACCACAAGACGGGTAACTCCTATCAAATCAACGTTTACACGCCGCAGCCGCAGATCACGCGCGTTCAGGATCTCCTCACGATCCCCGTAAACAAAACTGAGGGGGAGTCTTCGCCCAATGAAATGCAGCTGCTCGGCAGCGTGGCGTCAATCTCGGCAGTTGGGACGCCTGGCGTCGTCACGCACGCGAACATCATGCCTCTTTTCAACATTTACGTGTCGGCAGAAAAGCGTGATCTGGGCGGCGTACTGGCTGACGTAAAAGCGACCGCCTGGGAAATGGAGGCGGAGTTACCGCGCGGCGCGAGCCTTGAAATTCACGGACAGGCCGAGACGATGCATGGCGCCTATGTCGAGCTCATCGGGGGGCTCGTCGCGTCTATCGTTCTCATCTACCTGCTGATCGTCGTAAACTTTCAGTCGTGGCTCGATCCCTTCATTATCATTACGGCGTTACCGGGAGCTCTCGCGGGGATCGCCTGGTCTCTGTTCCTCACCCATACAAACATCTCCGTGCCAGCTCTGACCGGCGCCATCATGTGTATGGGAACGGCCACAGCCAACGCCGTTCTGGTTGTTGCTTATGCGCGAGAGCGACTGGAGCTCCATGGCGACGCTATGACGGCGGCGCTCGAAGCGGGCTATTCTCGCATACGTCCAGTGATCATGACCGCGTCCGCTATGATCATCGGCATGTTGCCCATGTCCATGAGCAACTCACAGAACGCGCCGTTGGGGCGAGCGGTCATCGGCGGGCTGATTGTCGCGACATTCGCAACGCTCCTGTTTGTCCCCTGCGTTTATGCGATTGTCTACAAACGCACTCCCAAACAGACGGAGACCCTTTGATGTCCACGGACCTGCTCCGGCATGTGTATCCCGACCTGCGCGGGAAAAAGATGAGATTCGGGCTCACTCTCGTACTCCTGGTTTTTATCGGCCTCGTCCTCTATGCGCGAAAGCGTGAGGCGGACGCGATTCGAGAGGAGACGCTTGCCAATGCAATTCCAACGGTTTCAGTTACGAATCCGAAACCGGGCGCGCCGACCGAAACGATAACGCTTCCCGGCAACATCGAGGCCTGGTTTCAGGCGCCCATCTACGCACAAGTATCCGGCTACGTGAAGATGTGGTACAAAGACTATGGCGCGCAGGTGAAGAGAGGCGATGTCCTCGCAGAAATCAACACGCCGAGCCTGGATGCTCAATACTCACAAGCCAAGGCTGCGCTAGAGGCGGAGCGCGCGAAGTACAACCTCTCCGTAGTTACGGCGCAACGGTGGACTGCCCTTAGGAAGTCTCACGCCGTTTCGGAACAGGAAATTTCCGTTCAGGAAGCAAATATGCAGGCCGAAAAGGCGCAGCTAGAAGCGGCTGAGCATAATGTCAATAATTTCGCAGCGCAGCTGCAGTTCAAGACTATCGTCGCGCCCTATGATGGCGTCGTAACGGCGCGCAATATCAATGTCGGAGATTACATCAACAAAGATGGAAATATCAGCGACAAGAACTCGGTCACCAACCTGTTTTCGGTCGCGGATATTCACCAATTGCGTCTCTTCATTTCCGTCCCGGAGGCGTTTGCGCATATTCTGAAACCGGGATTGATCGCCGATATCAAAGTCCCGCAGTTTCCTGATCGTCATTTCAGCGCCAAATTCCTGACGGTCGCCAATGGGTTCGATCCGACGACGCGAACTGCAGTGACGGAGTTCACAATAGAAAACCAGGATCGGACGCTGTGGCCCGGGTCTTACGCAGCCGTACGATTGACGATTCCGCTCGACCAAAGCACGCTGACGATCCCATCCAGCTCTCTCGTTTTCCAGGAAAACGGGGCTCAGGTCGCAGTGGTCGGCGTGGACGATGAAGTTCACTTCAAACCTGTCCACATCAACCGGATTCTCGACGGGGTGATCGAGATAGGCCCTGGCCTTAGACATAGTGATCGCATCGTGAACAATCCGAGTGCGGCGCTCCTTGAAGGGGATAAGGTTCGTATCGTATCGCCAGCTTCGGGGTACGAAATCGACCCCGCGGATCTGAACTGACACGATAGACGAAAGATCGTCAAATCCGAGTAGCTCCTGTATGCCCATCATTCAAAGACAAAACACGCTTCGACACTTAAGGTTGGCGCCGCTTCTTATCCTGTCTAGCTGTAATTCGATGCCTGGCGTTGATCTCGCACCCGCTTATGAGCCGCCGGAGTTCATCGTGCCGGCCTCCTGGCGCGGTGCGAGCCCCTTCGTGGAAGCAAAGCCGTCCGACGGAGAAATCCGCCCGGACTGGTGGCGGATGTTCAAAGACCCGGTTTTGGATCGGATCGAAGAGCAGGCGATGGCTGAAAATGCGGATCTGCAGGCGGCGGCTGAAAGATTTGTGCAGGCGCGCGATCTGATGATGAAGGCGAGATCGCGCATGCTTCCGCAGCTCACCATTGGTTTGGACGCTTCCGACAACAAGGAATCAGAGGCTGCGTTGTTCAGGGGCCCACTAAATCCAATCTACGATACCTCTGTCGCCGATAGAGCTGGCGCATCGTGGGAGCCGGACCTCTGGTATGCGATACGAAACGAAACGAAAGCGAGAAGTTATCTCGCGCAACAGAAGGCCGCCGAATTTGCGCTCGCGCGCCTGAGCTTGCAGGCTGAAATTGCCTCGGATTATTTCACACTTCGGGGATATGACGCTCAGGGAGATATCTACAGTCAGTCTATCTCCTATTATAAACAATCTCTCAATATTGTAAATGAGCGCTATCTCGGCAAGATAGCATCTGAACTCGATGTGGCGCGCGCCAAAGCCCTCTTATACAACACAGAGGCGAAGGCGCTGGAGGTGCAGGGCGAGCGAGAAGTAGTCGAGCATGCGATTGCGATTCTTGCGAATACCGCGCCGGCGAGTTTCAGGATCCCGCAGGCCGCAGGGTTTCGGATAATGCCGCTTAAGATCCCGAGGCGGCTTCCGTCCACATTGTTGGAGCGGCGGCCCGACATTGCGACTTCCGAGCGGGAGATGGCGCAAGCCAATCGAGAAATCGGCGTTGCCCGCGCGGCGTTTTATCCAAAGGTCGAGTTCAGGCTAGACGGGGGATTCGAAGACCGTGGGATTAACCTTGTAAAGCTCGCGAACAGCTTTTGGTCATACGGCTCGGCTGTCTCGCTGCCTGTCTTCGACGGTGGGTTGCGGCGAGCGCAGTTGCAACGGTCATGGTCGGTCTATCGCGAGACTGAGGACCGGTACCGAACGACGGTTCTCAACGCGTTTCGGGAAGTTGAGGATGGTTTAAGTCTCACGAACAGGCTCAACGCTGCTGCGAAGAAATTGGACGCAGCCGTGGTCGCAACGCAACAGACCCAAAACCTGACCATGGATCTCTATAAGGGCGGTCTGAATTCCAGCCTCGATCTCATTTATGCGCAGGTTGCGACCCTGACCGCGCGCATCGACGCCGCCCAGGTCAAGGCGCGCGTGCTGAAATCGAGCGTCGATCTCATTCGGTCGCTTGGCGGAGGGTGGGACCGCGGTAAGCTCCCGAAGGAGGATGAGATTCAGCCATTCGATTCGCTTCAATACGATGGTCTCGAGAAGCCGCCGGAGGCTGGAGGTATCGACGTTCCCGCTGATGACAACACTCGCAATAATAATCTGGCGAACGGTGGGCGCGCGCTCTGATAGGAGCCGGTCGGTCTCGAATCCAACAAAGACCTGCATGCGCCAGGGATAAAAGTTTGTTAGAGTGTCGCCTGCGGCCTGTAAAACAGGAGATTTTGATGGTCCTCGCGCCTAACAATCGAATCGAGATTGTCCTGATGGCTGATCAGGCTGCGCCCATTCATCTATGGGTGCAGTCCTCCGCCGAGCTTGCGCGGCGATTGGAATATAACAAGGAAAAGTCGACCCGAATATTGGGCGGTTCGGCGGTCCTTTTGCTTATGGCCTTCCTGCTGATCCCTGCGGCTACGGTATTTCTGTTCCTTCTGGGCGTGATCGTCGTCTTTCCATTGGCCCTTGTCGGGATGGCGGGTTATTTCCGTGGGAGAGACCCGCAAAATTGGACCGCTCCCTGAAACGGGGCGCTTATCCATCACATGCATGAGCCACTGTCCCGTCAAGGTTGTCGCAGCTGTGGCGGAGCGGCGACTGTGAGTCGGGCCCCTTCCGAATGATCCTTCAAGGCGACGCCGGTGATGTTTCGCTGCCGCGCCTCCATGCTCAAATAGAAAAGCTTTTGCGCGGCCTCCATACAGGACAAGCCTTGGGCGTGGATATTGGACAAACAGTTTCGCTCGGCGTCGGTGCGGCCGATCCGGGGTGAAAAGGTCAGATAGACGCCGAGACTGTTGGGGGAGGACAGTCCGGGGCGTTCGCCGATCAGGACTGCGACAAGTCTCGCGCTCAGTATTTCGCCTATCTGGTCTCCAACCGCGACTCGTCCATGGCGTACGATCGCCACTGGGCCGATTCGCCAATCACCGGCGCGAAACAAGGGAAGCGCCGCATCGAGCAAAGGTATCGCATGAATCATGACCGCCCCGGCGCAGAGGCCGTCGGCCACGACAAAGGCGATGTCGAAATCTCCCGATAGTGTGCCAAGGAGGCGGCGGGACGCGTCGTCGATCCTCCTTCCGAGATCGGGCCGCGCCAGATAGGCGCGTCTGTCGGTGGCCGCGCTCGCGACGCAGACAGGAATGAGGGCCCGTGCGCGAAGGTCTTGCGCAAGCCTGTCTACGTCCAGGACGCCGCCGACTGCGTCGCGAGCGCGCGCATGCGCGAGGCTGAATTCGAGATTGGCTTTTGTGGCGACCGCCGCGCCGGCGCCAGGCAAGAAGATGCGAGCGGGCGTCGCCGTCCGTAAGGGGGCGAGGCGGTCGGA
>NZ_JBBPBZ010000006.1 GCF_038070105.1 Methylocystis sp. IM3
GCTCCGCGAAGGGAATGTCCACGATCTGCGGCTTCATGAGACAGTCGCCGCTGCGCCACTGGCCGATCGTGCAATAGCCGTTCTGAGTGTTCATGACGGCGTCCCGGATCGCCGGAGTCCTGAAGGTCGTGATCTGGAGCGGCACATTGTCCTCCATCACGCCGGCGCCGATGCGCGGATCGAGCGTCGGCGACAGCGGCGAGTTCGCGGCGTTTGGCTGAATGGCGCGGAACTTGGTTTGATGGATGTGGAAATTGTGGTTCTCGGTTGCGAGATTGACGATCTCCCAGACTTCCCGGACCGGCGTCTGGCCGGCGCCGAGCGGCAGGCAGATGAAGGGATTCGACGTATCGAAGGCCGTGACCGGAAGCGAGGAGTTCGGCACGACGGCGCCGCTTCTGTCGAGGATTTCATAGCCGAGGCCGAAGACGTTCGGATTGGACGTATCGACGAGTCCGAAGAAGATCCTGCGCCGGAAGCCCTCCGGCAGCGGCGCGCAGTTTTGCGGCGGCGGCGCGGGCCGCGCATAGGGCACTTTCTCGAAGAAAATGCCTTGCGGGCGGTTCGCCGCAAGCGCGTCGCCGAGCAGATCGAGCGCGACGAGGCCGTTGCTCACATTGCCCCGGCCGAATCTCACCTCCGCCAGATCGACGGCGGGCCAGGGATCGCCGACGCCGCTCGCGCCGGTGGTGATGCCGACGGTCTGGAAGGTCGCCGTCGCGCCGCCGCCCGGCGGCGTCGCGATCCTGCCGTCCCTGTCGCGATAGGTGACCCACACCTCCGCGCGCGCGCCCGGCATCATCACGAAATCCTTGACGCAGATCGGATCGGCCTTGAAGCCCAGGGGCGTCTTGACCGGGCAGGGGACGACGGTGAAGCGCGCGCCGCCGAGCGTCACCTCGTCGCCTTGCGACGTGCCGGCGGGAACGTGAATGCTGACGCCGTCGACGGCGATGAGCTGCACCACGATCGGATAGGCGCCGCGATTGTCCTGGATGCGCAGCTTGTAGGTTGCGCTCGCGCCGATGTTGCTGATGCGCCAGATCTCGCCGCCCGGCCGGTTCACCTCGATCGTCGGGAAGACCGTGCCGCTGACCGGGAAATACCAACGTCCGCCGGTGTAATTATTGTCGCCCGAACTCGTATTGTCGGCGCCGGGGCAGGAGCCCCGCCGGATTTCTCCGGCGCCCGGCAGCTGCGTGCAGAAGGCCGGGTCCTGCTGATCGTTCAGCACCTCGCCATTGGAGACGGGAAGCGTGACATTCGCCGTGCCCTGTGCGAACTGGATGGCGCCCGCGGCGAGCACCTGCATGTCCTTCAGGGTCAGATGACGCACCTGGCTCTCGGGAAAGGAAAAGCCCCATTTCGATCCGCCGCCGAGATAGTCGTTGACGCCGCCGATCGAGATGATGCCCGCCAGTCCGCTCGACAGGCTGTCCGCCGTGACGCCGTGAACATGGGGATGATACCAGTCGGCGCCCGAGGGCTCGTTGCGCGGAATGTCGATTTCATAATCGAGAACGCCGCCATCGACCACCGCGCCATGCTGATGGGGCTGCGGCAGCGGACGCCCGTTCTGAGGATTGTAGAGATCGACGTAGATGTTGTCGCCCCAGGTCGGGTTCCTGGGCGACGGCGCCCGCGCCTCGACGACGAGCCCGTGCGTATGCAGATTGAGGGGCGTCAGAGGCAGGTTGATTCCGTGCGGATCGGGAACCGACGGCAGGCTCAGATTCCAGTAATGCGACACTTTCGCCTTGTCCTGCGCCGGCAGCTTGTTCACGAGCCGAACTTTCAGCAGATCGCCCTTTTTCAGCGCGAGGCGAACGCCGCCGAAGTCCGACGAGGGAGCCGCATAGGCGGGGCACGTCGTCTGTTCGTCGCGCATCCGGTAACAGATGTCATAGACCCATCCGGTCGGATGGATCGGCGCGCGCGCGCCCGGCGGAAGGAAATCGATCGCCTCGACGGGCTTGGGTTTTGCAATCATGACAATATCGAGACGGCCGTTGCGGCTTGCAAAGACCGGCGGCTCCCGGAAGGGTGCGGCATAAGCCGCTGAGGAAAAGAGCACTCCGATACAGAAGGCTGTCAGAAATAATCGCGTTTTGCCCAAAAACATGTCCGCCCCCATTAGACGATACAGGTCAGCATCTTATTGAATCGGAGACGGCGCCGTATGGCAAGCTCGACGACGCGGCTGTGTGACATTTGCCTTGCAATGAAACGTGCTGCGACAAAATCCGCGCGAGCCGCGGGCATGAAGATGGCGCGGGCGACCTTGGCCCTCGTCGCGCTTGCGCGGCCGGCCTTCGCGCATCATCTCGACGATTACGACAGGCGCCTGCGCCGGGACGCCGATCTGCCGGCCGCATGGTTCACATGCGGGTCGGCGAAGGAGTGCGAAATGGTTTCGGTCCCCTGCCAGTCGGACCTTGCGGTGGCGGCGCGCCACGCCGCGCAGGCGCGGGAGCGTCTCGTCGAGACATACCCGTTCTGCCTCGGCTCGAGCCTGCACGACACCGAGGCCGCATGCGAAGAGCATGAATGCGTCACGAAGGCGACCAAGCCGAAATGAAGACGCTTTAGAAGTAAGCTCTTTCTACTGCGTCGATACGGCGCCAGAGGCCGCGACGCTCGCCTGTGGGCGGCGCTGCTGCGGCCCCTGGGCGAGTTGCAGAAGAATCGCCCTGTCGAGCCGCGCGACGACGGCCAGGCGTTTCAGCTCGCCGGCGTCGAAGGCCTGCAAGAAGACGCTGTAGTCCTTGAAAACCACGCATCCGTTCGAGTCGCCCCTCGGCCCGAGCATGTAGGTGTGCGCGAGCAGGCCCTTGCGTCCATAGACCTCGCGCTCGTCCAGCGGCTTGAGGCGCAGGGCGCGGACGCCGTGGAAAGGCTTTTCCCTCAGTTCGAGCGCGTAGACGCTCGGCGGCGTCGGCCCGCGCATGTGCTCATGCACATAGCGGGGATCGTCCATCCTGGCGCCCAGTCCCGAATGCGCTTCGAGCATCGTTCCATTCGGGAGATAGACGGTATGGGTCGCAATGTCGTAGACGGCCGTCCACCGATCCAGGCCGGGCAGGAGCGCCGGACCGTCGTCTTCGAAAGACGCCGCCTCGGCCGGCGTCGTGCGCGGCGCGAGATCCTCGGCCGGCAGAGGTTCGGCCGACGACGGACCGGCCGTGCGCATGGGCGCCGGGCCGAAGAGATCGAATGTGAACGCCGCCCAGACGGCGCCTCCTGCAAGGAGGAGACCCGCTCCGAGACGCCCGGGGGACATTGCCCGCCGGCCAGGCCAGACCGTCGCACCAAGACAGACCGTCGCGCCAAGCCAGATCGCCGCGCCGAGCGGCGCGCCGACGAGAAGGATCAGAAAGAATTCCACGCCGTGCATTGGACTCCACCGTTTTCATAACGAGTCCATGACTGTCGTGCAGTCTTGCCGGCGATGCTGTCCATGGTCAACGGCGGCGGCGGCGCGAAGGGCGCCGTCCGCGATGGTTTATTTCATATCGTTGCATATCCATCACATGCGTGGCCTATTCCGCCGCCGACCGGCGGTCGCGCCGCGCCCAGACGAGCCCCTGCCGGGCGAAATAGCGCTCGAGCGCGGCGGGCTGGCCGGCGGGATCGGCGAGAGCGACATAACCGTCCGGCCGGACGAGATAGAGCGCGTCGCGCGCCAGGCCCGCCGCAAGCGGCGCCGGCCCCCAGCCGAAGACATGAAGCGGCAGGCCGCGATCGTCGCACCACGCCGAGAGCGCGCGCCCGGCCGCTCCATAGACATGCGCCTGCCAGCACATGTCCGAAAGCGGCGCGAAATTGTCGCGCGTCCCGTCGGGCGCCCAGGGAAGACGGTCGCCGCCCGCGACGGCGCCGGCCGAGCCCTCGCTGAGCGGGCCGCCGCGATAGTTCAGCGCGATCTGCGAAACCGTGCGGAAGACATAATCGCGCACCGGCTGGAGCGCCATGAGCCTCGGCAGCAGCAGCGGCGTGAGGCGCGTGCGCATCAGATCGGCGACGCGTCCCTCCGCGGTCGCGAAACTGAAGACGCGATCGGTCGTCGCCACGAGCCGCCGCGCGAAGCCGATCCGCTCTGCCTCGTAACTGTCGAGCAGGCTGTCGGGCGCGAAGCCGCCGAGCGCCGCGGCGAATTTCCAGGCGAGATTGATCGCGTCGCCGATGCCGGTGTTCATGCCCTGGCCGCCGGCGGGGCTGTGAATATGCGCGGCGTCGCCGAGCAGGAACACGCGGCCGAAGCGGAAATGCTCCGCGACCCGGTGATGCACGCGATAGGTCGAGAACCAGTTGAGCGTCTCGACCGCGACCTTCATGTGCGCGATGGCGCGCGCGCCGACATCCGTGAATGTCAGCGTCTCCGCGCGCGCGGCCCGCTCGTCGCGCACCGTGCCGATGAGCCGCGCGCGTCCCGCGCCGGCCAGCGGAAACACCGCGAGAAAATCGGCCTCGTCGAGGTCGATGTGCAGCTCGCCGTCGAGCGCCGGCCCGGACGCCTCGACATCGGCGACATAGAACACGCGCCCATAGGTTCCGCCCGGAAAGCCCGCCTGCAACAGCCCGCGCACGGTCGAATGCGCGCCGTCGCATCCGGCGAGATAGGTCGCCTCGCAGATTTCCTCCGTTCCGTCCGGGCCGCGCAGCCTGGCGCCGACGCCGTCGCCTTCGTCGAAAAAACCGATCAGTTCGGTGTTGCGCTCGACGGCGACGCCGAATGTCGCGAGGCGGTCGATCAGCAGGCGCTCATGTTCGTCCTGCGGAAAGATTTCCAGAAAGGGGAAGGCGGTGAGGCCCGCGCCGACCGCGTCGAAGGAAATGCGCGCGGCCTTTTCGCCGCGCGCCCAGAGATTGACCGCCGGCACGCGCCGGCCGCGCGCCAGCACCGCCTCGGCGAGGTCGAGTTGGCGATAAAGCTCAAGAGTGCGCGCATGGATGGCGAGCGCCCGCGAGGTTTCGCCGGGCCCCGCGTCGCGGTCGACGATCCTGACGGCGACGCCCAGTCTCGAAAGCCACAGCGCCAGCGCGAGGCCTGTCGGTCCGGCGCCGACGACGAGAACGCCCGTGCGGTTCATTCCGATCCTCCAGCGGCGGTCATTTCGGCCCTTCGGGGCGCGCGTGCGTTTACATCACGCCCGAAGGTTCGCGCAGACTCTCGGCCTGGTCCAGATGCTTCTGGAGCATGGCGATGGAATTCTGCGCGAAGCTGCGCAGCCCGGCGTCGTCGCCGTTCGAGGCGTAGCTCTGGAAGAGTCTCAGCGCCTCCTGATGGCCCTTGATCTGCTGCATGCGGAAGGTCTTGTCGAAGTTGCGCTCGGCGCTCGCCCTGAGCTGGTTGAGCTCCGCCTGCCGCTCATTGTCGAGCGCGCCAGGAAGCTGCATTCCGCCCGCCTTCTGAACGAGCGACTTCAGCTCGTCGTTCATCCTGGTGTGATCGTTGATGATCATCTGGGCGAATTGCTTGAAGCCCTGTCCGGTCGCCTTGTTTTCGGCCTCCTGTCCGGCCTGGATTTCGAACTGGCCGATGTTCCACGCCTGGGTGATGAACTGATCCGTCGTGAGCCGCTCGGCCTGGGTCAGGGGCGCCGTGGCGGCGGGATTTTGCTGGCTCTGCTGGCGCATCGTCTGGGCCTGCAGCGGCGTCGAGAGAGCGATGGCGAGGACGGCGCTGGATGCGATTGCCAGTTTCATGTGGGACTCCCTTGTCGCCCCCCGCGCTCAACGCGCCATGCGCCCCGCCGTTCCTGTCCGATCCGATCGACGACGGGCCGCGAGGGCAAATTGCCCGGCCGCGCCGGGGCGTTCCGCCCTAGGCGCGGCGCGCCCGCCTGCGCCAGTCTCGACCGCGCAGAACGCTTCGAGACAGTGGAGATGAACATATGACCGCCTTCGCCTTCGACGATCGACATGTCAGATGGAAAGAGATCGAGGGAATCGACCATCTGGCGCTGTCCGTTCTCGACATGGATGAGACGAACCGCGTCAGTCACGTCCTGTTCAAATTCGCCGCCGGGCGGAAGATCCTTCTCCACCGGCATCTGACGATGAACAAGACGATGACGCTGCGCGGCGAACATCGCATCTACGAGCCGGACGGGCGGCTGAAGGAAATCCGGCCGGCGGGACGCTTCACGGTCGCGCCGCCCTCGGACGAACCCCATCGCGAGGGCGGCGGCGCGGAAGACGCCATCGTTCTCTTCGCGATCCACGGCGACGGTGCGCTCTATGAGGCGCTGGATGACAGGCTGAGCGTCCTGCGCACGCTCTGCGCGCAGGATTTCGCGCGCCTCTTCGACCGGGAGGGAAACTAGCGCCATGCCGCTCTCCGCCTTCGCCCTATGCGGCGCCCTCTGCCTGTCGATGGCGCTGATCGAAGCCTGGCTGCTCGTCGCGCTGCGCGCCCCCGGCGACGCGCTGGCGCGGCTCCTGCCGAACCGGGCCGATCTCGTGCGCTCCCATATCGATTATCTGATGATGGCGCTCTTTCTCTTCGTCTTCTACGGCCTGTGCCGCGCGACGGGCGCGGCGCCCGCCGGCTGGCTGATCGCCGCGGCCTGCCTCGGCGCCGTCTTCAACCCCTTCGCCTTTCTCGTCCATGCGGCGCGGCCGGCCTTCAAGGAGGCGCCGCCCGCGCCCTTCTTCGCCGCCATCGTCGCAAGCTGCGTCGCCACGACGATCGGCTTCGCGGCGACGGCGTGGACGCTCGCGGCGGCCGCCGTCCTTTCGTGATGAGGACGGCGCCCCCCAAGCGCGCCGTCGCTCACCCCTCGGCCTCGGTCTCGTCGAAGGCGGCGTCTTCCGCCTCGTGGACTCCGAGCGCGTCGTCGAGCGCGGCTTCGATCGCCGCGTCGGCCGCCTGTCCGAGCGCGCCGTCGAGCGCGTCCATGTCGGGCAGATCGGACAGGCTCGCGAGCGCGAAGACCTCGAGGAAGCGCGGCGTCGTCACCCAGGCGACCGGCGCGCCGGGCGCGGGCGCGCGCGGACCGGGCGCGATGACGCCGGCGCGGCTCAGGCGGCCGAGAATGTCGCGGGAAATCTCGCAGCCGAGCAGGCGCGAGAGTTCGGCGCGGGTGACGGGCTGCTGATAGGCGACGCCGGAGAGCGCCAGCATTTCGAGCCTGGTGAAGGCGGGCGGCCCGGCGTCTTTCGCCTCGCCGAGCGCGCGCAGCGCCTCGGCGTAGCGCGGGCGCGTGCGAAACTGAAAGCCCCCGGCGACGGCTACGATCTCATAGGGACGCCCGCCCAGTTCGGCGCGGATGTCGGCGAGAAGATCGTCGAGCCGGCAGGCGTCGCCGACGAGGGCCGCGAGCGTCTCGCGCGACGCCGGGCCCGAAGAGGCGAAGATCGCCGCCTCGACGCGCCCCATCCATTCGCGCCAGCGCAGGCCCTCCGGCAGGTCGGCGAGGTCGCGGTCGAGGCCCCTGGCGGGTTTCGCGGGACGGCGGCTCACAGGCCGTAAATCCGGAAGGCCGCGCGCCCGGTGAGTTCGCGCGCGGCCCCGAGCGCCACCAGGCGGTCGAAGAGGCGCCGCGCCGCGCGGTCGGACATGCCGCTCGCGCGCGCCGCGGCCAGGGGCGTCGCGCCGTCGTCGGCGAGCAGCATCTCGACGACGCGGCCCGCGCCCCTGGCCCGCAATCCCGGCGCGACGCGCAGGAGCCTGTCCGCCCGCCGCGCCAGATCGGCGGCGCGCGCATGGGCCTGCGCGGCGGCGAGTCCATAGGCGCGGGCGACCGCCTCCGGCCAGTCGGCGTCGGCCGGGCGCGGCCGTCTGGCGATGGGCCCGCGCCGCGGCGACGCCTGCGCGACGGCGACAGCCAGCAAGGGGACCGGCCGCGCCCAGCCGAGCCGGGCGGCCAGGGCGAGATCGGCGACGAACAGGGCGAAAATCTCCGCCTCGACGCCGCCGCCCGCGGCGCAGAGCGCCGGCGCCGCCGCGCTGGCGCGGGCCGCGGCGGCGAGCGGATCGGGCGCGGCGGCCACGCTCTCCCGCAAGGCCGCGGCGGCCGCGTCGGCGTCGAAAAGCGGCCCGAGCAGCGCGCCGGCGCGCGCCAGCGTCTGCGCGTCGAGACCGGCGGGGCGCGCCGCGCAGAGCCGGAACAGCCGGTGCAGCCGCCCCGCCGGGCTCGTCGCCCCGCCTTCCGCCGCCGCCAGATGCTCGGCGTCGCGCAGGGCGCCCGCATCCTCGCGCAGCCGCGCAAAGCCCGCGCAGGCGGCGGCGGCCGAAAGCGCGAGCCGCTGGCGCAGGACCCCCGCGAAAGGCGGCTCGGCGCCCGCGGCGGCGCCGCGCAGGACGGCGTCGAAACGGGCGAGGCCCGCCCCGGCGAAAAACGCCGCCGCGCCGTCGCCCGCGTCCGGAACCCGCGCCCATTGCGGAAAGGGCTGAGGCTCGGCCAGCTCCGCCGGCGCGGCCGCGGCCCGGCGCGCGTGGCCGCGTCGCCGGGCAGGGGTAGGGGCGGTTGGGACAAAGGCAGAAGAGGTTGGGGCGGGGGCAGAGGTTGGGGCGCCGGTTGGGGCCGCCGTCGAATCAAGGGAGCTCATGGGCGAATCGTAGCCGCCGGCGGCGCTTTGTCATTCGATTTCGACGCCGATCCGCCGTCAGCCGCCGCGCCCCAGCTCCTCGATCCGAACCAGACGATCGTTCTGGAAGGTCAGTCTTCTGAGGAATTTCGTCGGCCCGAAGTCATAGATCCACGCCTCCTGCTCGATCGGATTGGCGGGGGCGCTGATCCATGCCGGCGGCCCGCAGATCTTGAGCACCTCATAGGCGCTCAGCCCCTCGGTCACGAGCCGGGCGCCGCAAGTGAAAGCGAAGGCCGGACAGGCCGACGCGGCGCAGGCGAGCGCCCCCACGGCCAGCCTGCCCGCCGCTTTTGCCGCCAGCCTGCCCGTCATGTCGTTCTCCGCGCCGAATGCCGCTCAACGGGCGAGGAGGCGGGATGTTCCGCGGCGCTTTGGGGGCGCCCGCCGCTTGGTTGCAACCCTTGCGGCGCTTGGACGTTGTCTTGCGTGGAGCGTTTGGACGCGAGCGAAGAGGGGGAATTGCAATGCTCGATTTTCTCAGGGATTTTCTCGCCGCCCTTCTGGGCTGGTTCTGACCGCGCCCGGCCGGGGCGGCGCGCGCGGGCGTCCCCTGTCGCGCGGCGCGCCGCCCCGAAACGACGCCGGAGCGCAAGCGGGGCCGGGCGCCCAAACAATACGCGTTCGACAAGCGATCCGGTTCGAGTTGCCGTTACATTCGAAGATCGCTAGGTTTCGCAAGGGTCGCCGGCGCGTCCAACCGGATCGGGGCGCCGTCGAGCGGAGCGTTTCATTGCCTGAATACAAAGTCGTCGGATTGCTCTACACGCGCGCCTGTCCGCTCGCGTGCGCCCATTGCATCACGGAGTCGTCGCCGCAGGCGAAGGAGCGGATGCGTCTGCGCGAGGCGCGCGACTATTTGCCGGCCATCGCCGGTTTCGGCGCGCAACTGTGTTTCACCGGCGGCGAGCCCTTCCTGCATTACAAGGACATCGCCGAATTGATCCGCGAGGCGAAACGCCTCGGCCTGCACGTGTCGCTCGTCACCGGAGCCGGCTGGGCGCGCACGGAAGCGACGATGCGCGCGAGGCTCCAAACGCTGGTCGACGCCGGACTCGACGGGCTGTGCATTTCATGGGACCGCTATCACGAAGCCTTTGCGAAGGCCGACGGCGCGGCGACGCTTGCGAAGATCGCCGTCGATCTCGGCGTCAAGGTCAATGTGCGCGCCGTCGTCGCCGCAAAGGGCGACATGGACGCCTATCACAGGACCTTCGACGGCCTGCCGGTCTCGCCGGACGGACATGAGGTCATCCGGCTGGGACGCGCGACGTCCCTTCCCGAGGACCATTTCAGTTTCGAGGAGGAGCCGCCGCGCGGGGTCTGCAACACGGTGTTTTCGCCGGTGGTGGAGCCGGACGGAAACGTCTATGTCTGCTGCGGGCCGGCGCGGTTCTGCCGCAGGCCGTCGCCTCTGCTGCTAGGAAACGCCAGGCAAGAGCCGCTCGAACGGATATTGTCGCGCGCGCTCGAGGATCCAATCCTGGAGATCATCTATAATCTCGGCCCCTACGGACTCTACCACCTGCTGAAAAGCCATGGGGCCGACATGAGCGCATTCACGCGCCGGGCGGAATATACGGGCATCTGCGAATTGTGCCTCGACATCACCGACTCCCCCGAACTGGTCAGCGCCCTTCGCGAGATCCTCAGCGGACGGGACGCCTCGCGGCTTCTCGCGGTGTCGAGATTGTGGAGAACCGCCGCATTCGGCGCGGCGCAGCAGCTTGCGCCGGGATGAGCCGATCCCGGACCGGCGCCTTAAAGGATCAGACCGCTCGTGCGCAACAATTGCAGGATCGAGAGAAGCAAGCCTCCATCCAGGGCTCCCGCTGTGCTCAAGCGGAGGGTTATCTCCTTGAGGTCGCCATATTCCCTGAGTTCGGGCGTAGTGTAGACCTGCTTTTGCACCCGCTTTGGCGCCGCGCCCGGACCGTCCGGACCGCTTGCGGAAAAACTGTCCATGCCGGCTATCTCCGCATGATTTCCCGAGCAGATCGAACCGCGTGACTGTCTGCTTAAAATCACGCTGAATATGACATATGACTTGCTTGCTCTCAACTGCAAGGGGAAGAATTGGCCGCGGCGCTCCCGTTCCGTTACAGTGTTTACGGCGTGACGCTCGACTCCGACGTCAGCTTCGCCTTGCCCGCGGCGCGCGACGGAGCGACGGGGGACAGGATCAGGATCGCGCGCGGACGGGGCCGCGAATTCGACACCCGTCTGGCCGGTCTCGCCCTCGACGCCGACGCGCCCGTCCACCAGCTTCTTCTGGAAGACGGCGGCCTCTACATGCGTTGGTCGGGCGTCTTCGACCTCCTCGTCGCGCCCGACGGCGGCCGCATCTCGTGCCGCAGCTTCGGCGCGCATGCGCTGGACTATGTCGAAGCCTATCTGCTCAATTACGCCGTCAGCGCGGCGCTTCTCCTGCGCGGCGAGGAAACCTTGCACGCCACCGCCGTCGATATCGGCGGACGCGTCGTCGGCCTGCTGGGGGCGAGCGGCTCGGGCAAGTCCACGCTGGCCTCGTTCCTGAGAACCAAGGGCGCGCGCATCGTCACCGACGACGTTCTGCGCATCGGCGGCGCCGACGCGCCGCGCGCTTATCCGGGGCCGCATCGGCTGAAGCTCTTCGACGAATCCGCGACGCGTTTCCTCGCCGGCGCGTCGCCGTCCGGGCGATGGAGCCCGATGCGGGACAAGTTCGTTTACGATCTCGGCCTCGCGGAGCCCGCCCTTGATCCGCAGCCCCTTGTCGCCCTCTATCATCTGCGGGCGCCGCAGAGCGGCGGCGACGGCCGGATCGCGCTCACGCGCCTGCGCGGCCTGGAGCTGTTTCGCACGATCGGAGGATCGACGATGAACAATGCGCTGCGCACGCCCGGCCGGCTCGAACGTCATTTCCGCTTCGTCGAACGCCTGGCGAGACGCCTGCCCGTCCATGCGCTCGCCTATCCGCGCGATTTCGTTTCGCTCGAAGAGGTCGCCGCCGCGATCTTCCGCACGGCGGACGCAGCAGGGACGGGCGCATGAGGCGCGCGGCTTTGGCCCGGCGCCGGAGCGCATCGGACTGGCGGCTCTTCACGGAGGCGGCGGCGACGATCGTGATCTGCCGCCTTTCTCTGCGGCGGCGAGACTTCACCAAGACGGGCGCCTGGGCCGTCCGGCCGACGCGGCGCGTCGGAGCGGCGCCAGTCGAGCGGCTCGTTTGGGCGGTCGAAGCCGCGGCGCGCAGGCTGGGCGGCGTGACCTGCCTGTGCAAGGCGCTCGCGCTTCAGCGCATGATGACGCGCGCCGGCCATGTCTCGGAGCTGAGGATCGGCGTCGATAAATCGGGTGGCGCGCTCCTCGCCCATGCGTGGCTCGTCCACGACGGCGCCGCTCTGGTCGGCGGCCCAGAGGCGGCCGGCTACACGGTGCTCGCCGCCTGGCGGTCCGACCGGAGCGAGGACGAATGGCGTTTCTCGTAATCTTCAACGAAGACGGCGCGCCGGTCGATGACGACCTGCGCGGCCTCTGGCCGGCGTGCGCCGGGCGCGTCGAGCGCGTCGAGCGCGCATCGGCCGGCGCGCCGCAGCTCGCCATGTTCCTGTCGAACCCGGCGGAGCTTGGCGACGCCGGCCGCGCCCGCCATGAACAGGCGGGCAAGGACGACGCCCACGACGCCTCCCTGCACGGGCTCGAGCTCATTGGCCGGATCAGGCTCGACCGGCGCGACGACATTCGCGCGGCGCTGGGGGCGCCGGCGTCGGCGTCCGACGCCGCGCTGTGCCTGCGCGCCTATGGCCGATGGGGCGACGGCTGCGTCGATCATTTGCGCGGGGATTTCTGCTTCGTCCTGTGGGACGCGCCGCGCCGACGCCTGTTCTGCGCGCGCGATCAGCTCGGCGTGCGGCCGCTGTTTCACGCGCAGGCGAAAGGGAGATGGGTCATCGGCGATTCGCTCGACGTCGTCGCGCGCGCGTCGCGCCTCACGAACGAACTCGACGACGCGTGGATCGCGGATTTCCTGCTCGAACCTTTCTGTCAGGATTTCGAGCGGACGGTGTACAGCCATGTGAAGCGCCTGCCGCCGGCGCATCTGCTCATCGCGTCGCGCGACGGCGGCGCCATACGGCGATACTGGTCGCTCGAAATCGAAACGCCGCTTTTTCTGCAAAGGCCGCAGGATTATCTCGATCGCTTCCACGAGACGCTGGCGCGCGCCGTCAGGGATCGCCTTCCGCCGGGAACGGTCGGCGTGACGATGAGCGGCGGCCTCGATTCGACGACGCTCGCGGCGAAGGCCGTCGAGGTCGCGGGCGACGCGGCGCGCGTCGTCGCCTTCACGAGCCATTTCGAACGGCTCATTCAGGACGATGAAGCGCGTTTCAGCGCGCTCGTCGCGGCGCGGCTGGGACTCTCGCAAAAATTCGCCGCCATGGACCGCATCTGCGAGCTGCACGCCGAGGCGCCGCATCTCCCCACGGCGGAGCCCGGCGGCCCCACGGCGAAGGCGCCCGCGCGGCAGGCGATCGAGACCGACATGGCGCGGCAGACGACGGTCTGGCTCTTCGGCGAAGGGCCGGACAATGCGCTGACATTCGAATGGCTGTCTTATCTGCGCTGGCTCGCCGGCCAGGGCGACTGGCGCCGATTCGCCGGCGCCGTGGGGCGTTACATTCGAGACAAGCCGCCGCGCGACTGGATGCGCGTCCTCGAGGCGCCGGGACGTCTCGCGCGGCGGATCGACGGCGCGCCGCCAAACGATCCGCCGCCGTGGATCGACGCGGATTTCGCGCGGCGCGCCGGTCTTGCCGAACGCCGGACGCAAAGGCTCGCGACAGCGTCTCACCCCTGGCGGCCGGCCGCCATGCGGTCCTTCGCCAGCCCGGTCTGGCAAAGGCTTTTCGAACACATCGACCCCGTGATTGCGGGCTCGGCGCTCGATTATCGCCACCCCTATCTCGACCTCGACGTTTTGACCTTCATGCTGGCGACGCCGCCGATCCCCTGGGCAAGGCGCAAGCGCCTGATCCGGGACGCCATGCGCGGCAGGCTTCCCGACGAAATCCTTTCGCGCGACAAAACGCCCCTCGCCGTCGATCCTCTCGCGGTCGCCGCGCGCGCCGCGACGCCAAGGCCCCTTTCTGCAAACGCGGCGCTGTCGCGCTACGTGGACGCGGCGCGATTGCAGATCGGCGGCGCGGCGCCGACGGCGGTCGAGTCCCTCGAGAAAGTCAGACTGCTCGACGCCTGGCTCCGCGACCGGCCGCGATGAGAAAGAACGAGACGCAACGCGCCGCTTCGGTTAGGAGACGAAAGCGCAAGGCCGTAACCTGCGCCACAGGAGGTGAACTCAATGGATCCAGCCGCCCGCATTCGGCAGGCGAACAATCAGGTCTCCTGCGATCTGGATGAGGAAACCGTGATCCTCCACCTCGAGAATTCGCTCTATTACGGAACCGATCGCGTCGGCGCCTGCATCTGGGAGGCGTTGCGCCGGCCCGCCCGCATCGACGAGATATGCGCGGCGGTCATGGAGCGCTTCGAGGTCGACGAAGACCGCTGCCGCGCCGATGTGGCGAAATTTCTGGACCGGTTGCGCGCGGCGGGCCTGCTCGACGTGATCGCGTGAGAAGCGTCAGGCCGTATTTGCGCGCCAGCCGCAGATAACGCAGCAGCGCATACAGAAAAAAGAGGCGATCCGGCAGAAGGACGGCGTCGAGCTCCAGCGGAGTCGGACGCAGGACGGCCGCCGCGAGATAGCGCAGCCTGTCGCCGCGCGGCATGACGGCAAGATAGGTCCACGGTTCGAAAAGCGTCGCCGGCAGGTCGCGACGCGCGCGAATCCGGCGCGCGATCGCGCAAACGCGTCGATCCGATTCCGCCCACGCCGCCACGGCCGGCGGAAGAGGCGCGGCGAGAGAGGCGCGCGCGAGGACAAGTCCGAGCTGGAGCATCCGGGGCGCGCCGATCGGCAATCGGCCCGACATCAGCCGGTCCCAGTCGAGATCGGGACGCCGGCGAATGAAATCGGCGACGTCGCTCATGTGACGAAACGCCGCCCATCCATGCTTGGACCCATGGAAACAGAGATAGCACAGGGTCTCCTCGGGGCCGAAGGTGAGGATGGAACGGCCGCCGAGTTCGATCGCGCATGTCGCGAGCGGCGCGCGCGCGGCGAAGGAATAATCATTCTCGGTCAGCGCCCAGTGCAGATCGACGCAGACGCCGGAGACCGGATTCACGAAGCAGAGTTCGTTCGATAGTCTCCGCAGCAGGCGCTCATGGCGCGAAGACGCAAGCGCATGGACCGGCTCATAGCCACAGGCCTTCAGCGCGCGCGTCGCGCATCCGAGGCGATCGGGCGGCGCGAAAAGGTCGAGGTCCGAAAATTCCCGCATGAGAACATTGGCGTAAATCTGTTGCGCCAGAACCGGACCCTTGAACCAAACCGGCCGGAGTCCTTTCGCGGCGAAGGCGCGATCCAGCCGGAGAAGTTCGCCCGTGAGCCAGAGATTGCGGAAAGCGACCGCCTTGTTGCGGGTTTCAAGCTCGCCGCGAAGCGGGGCCGGCATTTTTCCGCAGGCGAGCGCGTCGATGTGGGCGTGCGCGAGCGGCGCGACGCCGTGCCGGATCGCGAGCGCGACAAAACGGCTCCAGTCGAGGTCGCGGCGCGCCGCAAGCTCCTGCGCGCAACGTCGCGCATGGGCGTCGAGACGCGTTCTGATGCAAAACAGAAGGAGGCGTTGTTCTGGCAGAATATCCAAACCGGCCCATGCGCTCATTAATATCGGCGGCGTCCAAGCTCGCTTACATGAGCTGTAGGATTACATGAGAGCTTGACGGGGACGAGATAAAAATTAAACGATAAACTGTAGTTTTGCTGTGCGTCTCCTCGGCGCGGGGCAGGATGGATGTAAAGCGTAAGCGTAACCTCTTGTCCTTGTCCTCACGGGAGCGTTCGACGCGCTTCCTTTACACGGCGACGACTTGACCTTCACCAAGCGAGTCTCATGGCGAAGCTGCGGCTTCTTGTTGCGATCGAACGATCGGACGAGCCCTTGAGCGGCGGACACGAATTTCTGTCGCCTGTCCCGTTACAGCAGCGGCCGCAAGGCTCGTCACGAAAGGCAAGATGCGCGCGAACGGAAACCGCGAGATGAGCGATGAGCCTCGCCGCCAACCGCCGGCCGAACGCGACGCGCCCGCGCGCGGCCTGACGGTGGGCGGGTCCTACAGCCCGCGGGAGGGATATCGTTACGCCGACATCGCCGCCTCGCTCGTGGAAGGCCCCGCCGCCGATCTGCGCAAGCTTCTGCGCCTGCTCAAAAAGCGGAAATGGCTGATCTGCGGGATCGCCGTCGTCGTCGGCCTCGCGGGACTCATGCGGGCGCTCATGCAGGAGCCGCTCTACGCATCGACGGTTCGGCTGCAACTGAACCGCGGCATTTCCACTTTCGGCAAGAACGGCGGGTTCCAGCTCCTCGAAATCGACGAGTCCTGGTTCGACACCGAAGTGGAGCTCCTCAAGAGTCGCGATCTCGCCGAACGGGTGGCCGCCATGACGCAGACGCGAGGCGGCGGCGGCGTGGCGTCCGGCGGCCCGCGCCGCGCGGTACGCACAGCCGAACCATCCGAGCAGGAGCTTGCGACCGAGACGATCCTCGCCCATGTCGCGGTCGCGGCGCTCAAGCCGACGCATCTCGTGGACATCACCGTCACCGATCGCGATCCGGCGCGCGCGCAAGGGATCGCCCGCGCCTATGGCGAGGCGTCCCTCGCGGTCAATCGCGACAAGCGGCTCGAGGCCAACGCCGACGCCAAGACCCTGCTCGAAGATCAGATCAAGCAGCTCAAGCATCGGCTCGAGGACGCCGACAAGGCCGTGCTCGCCTTTGCGGAAAAGGAACGCATCGTCAGCACCAACGACAAGGTTTCGGTCGCCGAGAGCAATCTCTCCGCCGCCAGCGCCGCGCTGAGCGGCCTCATCGCCGAGCGCATCAGAAACGGGGAGCTCTGGCGCCAGGTCGAAGACGAATCGAAGGACCTGCCGCAAATCCTCGCCAACAAGGCCGTCGAGGAGCTGCGCAGCCAGCGCCGACAGATTCTCGCCGAGTATCGCGAAAAGTCCGAGACCTTTCGCTCGGACTATCCGACCATGATCCAGCTCAGGGGCAAGCTCCAGGAAATCGACCGCCAGCTCGCCGCCGAGGTGAAAACCGTCAGAGCCTCGCTGAAAGCCGCCTATGAAGCCTCGCTGCATCAGGAAGGCGAGATGCGGCAGAGAGTCGACAAGCTGCGCGGCGAGATGCTCGAACTGCAAAGACACGGCATTCAGTACAACATCCTGAAACACGACGCGGACGCGACGCGCTCGCTCTACGACAGTCTGCTCGAGCAGTACAAGCAGCTCGACATCGGCGGCGGCGGCGCGAGCCGGGTGCTTGTCGTGGGCAAGGCGCGGCTCCCGCGCGCGCCGATCCGGCCCGATCCCCTGAAATGGTTTCTGATCGGCCTTTCGCTCGGGCTCGGCGTCGGCGTCGCCCTCGCCTGGGCTCTGGACCATGCCGACGACCGCGTCCATCTGCCGCCCGATGCGGAACAGGCGTCGGGCCTGCCGCTGCTCGGCGTCATTCCGAGGCCGAGCCGCAAGCACAGTTTCGAAACCGAAGCCGAGAATCCCGCGTCAGCCGTCTCCGACGCCTTTCGCGCCGTCTGCCTGCTGCTGCGCTTCTCGACGCAACACGGCGTGCCGAAAACGCTGATGGTCACGAGCGCCAATCCGGCCGAGGGAAAATCGAGCGCCTCGCTCGGCATCGCGCGCGAATTCGCCGCCATGGGCCTCAAGGCGCTCGTCATCGACGCCGATCTGCGCAAGCCGTCCCTGCATGTCAAAACCGGGCTCGGCAACAGCGTCGGGCTCACCACCTATCTGTCGCGCAATTGCGGGGTCAACGACGCCATTCAGCCGTCCGGACGCGACAATCTCTTCGTCATGACCTCGGGCCCGACGGCGCCCAATCCGGTGGAGCTTCTCAGCGGCCCCCGCTTCGCCTCGCTGCTTACGGGAAGCGGCGAGGTCTTCGATCTCGTGGTCGTCGACGCGCCGCCGGTGATGGGGCCGGCGGAGACGCTTCTGCTGTCCAACACGGTGGCGGCCACGGTGCTGATCGTCGCCGCCGGAGAGACGCGGATCGACCAGGCGCATAATGCGGTCAGATTGCTGCAACAGGCCCGCGCCACGACGCTCGGCGTGGTGCTCACCAAATTCGACGCCAGCGCGGGCTATGGTTACGGCTATGGCTATGGCTATGGATACGGATACGGGCGCGAGGACAGGGAAGAGGCTGGCGCGGACGCGCCGGAGGAACTCGCTTCCCCGGCGCGGCCGTCGTCCGACGCGCCGCCCCTCATGGGATGAGCGCGCCTTGCGCCCGTGCGGAGATGTCGGCGGGCGCAGCCCTCTCGAAGAGAGAGAGGTGCAACCTTCTCGAAGAGAAAATCGTTTCTTTCACTGTCTTCGAAAGAGCGGACGACCGGACGCCGCCTTGATCGACTTCTGGCGCGTCGCATGCTTCGGCCGAGCGCCGAACCAGCCGC
Source organism: Methylocystis sp. IM3 (assembly GCF_038070105.1). Lineage (NCBI taxonomy): Bacteria > Pseudomonadati > Pseudomonadota > Alphaproteobacteria > Hyphomicrobiales > Methylocystaceae > Methylocystis > Methylocystis sp. IM3. The sequence continues at coordinate 18,178 of NZ_JBBPBZ010000006.1, forward strand.
AGGAGGAAGAATTGTCCGATGGCTCCACGCCCCGCCCCGCCGAGGACGCGCACGAGAAACTCGATCGCGACGAATTGCTCACGCGCCTGCGCGACGTGACCGACCAGCGCGACAAGCTGCTGTCGCAATTCGAGGCCATGGCGCTGCAGGTGGACGAATCCGTCAGGGAAATAGACGACGCCCAGCTCGACGCGCAGCACAATGCGCAGCAGGCGCATGACAGCGCGCGCCGGGCGGAGGCGGAGGCGGCGCGGGCCGAAGATCTCGTGCGCCAGCTCGACGAAGAGCGCCGCAGGCGGGACGAGCTCGCCGCGGAATTCGACAGATTTCGCGAGACGGCCGCGCATCGGATCGAGGACGACCCATGGGGTCTGCTGTGGGCCGCCCTCGCCCAGATCCTTCACGACGCCGTCGCCTGGCTGCGCGCGAAACTCCCGCCCGACAGCGCGCTGCTGCCCTGGTTCGACCGGACGGTGGAGGGGGCGAAGACGGCGTTTCGCCTGGCGGTGAAGGCGATGGCCGCCTTTTTCGACTGGGCGAAGCCGCACGCGCTCGCCATCTGGGCGCGGCTGCGTGCCGAAGCCGCGCGGCTCATGGGCGGGAGCCAATCCGGCCCGCGCTAGCGTCCCGGCCCGCCCATGGCGCGCGAAAGCCAGAGCGCGAGGCGCACGAGGCGGCTGTTCGCCGCCAGAAACAAGGTGGCCCGCGCCCACAGGCGGCGGATGCGCCCCAAAGCCATATCGGCCCCTTCCGTTGCGTGCAGAAACATTTTCGTCACTTGTAACGCGACAGGACGCGCGTCTTGCGTTAGCCTCCGGGCGCGCCCGCTCGCGCGGCAGGCGCTGGAGGACGGCGAGACGTTCCCGATCGTTTTTGGAGAAGCCCATGCTGACCCGTCTTCGCGGCGGCCATGTCGTCGACCCGGCCACTGAACGCGACGCCGTCGAAGACCTCTGGATCGAGGATGGACGCATCGTCGCGCGGCCGCAAGGCCGAAAGGCCGACGCCGAATATGATCTCTCGGGACACGTCGTCATGGCCGGCGCCATCGACGTTCATTCCCACATCGCCGGCGGCGGCGTGAACACGGCGCGGCTGCTTCTGCCCGAGACCCATCCGGGGCATCGTCCGCGCCCGGCGAGCACGCCGCTGTCAGAAGCGGGCTGGACCGCTTTCGAGACGGGCCGCCTCTATGCGGGCATGGGTTTCACCACCGTCATCGAGCCGGCGGTGCTGCCGCATCACGCCCTGCACGCCCATCTCGAAATGGCCGACATTCCGATCATCGACAAGGGCTTTCTGACGGTTCTGGGCAATGACGACATTCTGCTCGGCGCGCTGCGCGGCCGCGAGAGCGACAGCGCGCTCGCCGATTATGTCGGCGCCACGCTCGCAGCGACCAGAGGGATCGGCGTCAAATGCGCCAATCCCGGCGGCGTCTGTGGATGCAAGCAGAACATGCGCTCGTTTTCGCTCGACGACGAGGTTCCCGAATATGGCGTGTCGGGTCGCGACATCTTCACGCGTCTCCAGCGCGCCGTCGTCGCGAGCGGCATTCCGCATCCGCTGCATCTGCACATGAGCAATCTCGGGCTCGGCGGCAATATCGACACCGCGCTCGACACCATCGACGCCGCAGAGGGCCTCCCCCTGCATCTCGCGCACGCCCAGTTCTACGCCTATGGCAAGGAGGGCGCGCACGGCTTCTCCTCGGCGGCCGCGCGACTCGCCGAGAAAATAAATGCAAACAGGAATGTCACGCTCGACGTGGGGCAGGTGATGTTCGCCGAGACGGTGACGATTTCCACCGACGTGATGAAACAGCTCAACAGCCTGCCGAGCGCAAGGCCGAAGAAGGGCGTCATCTACGACGGCGACAGCAGCGGCCTCGGCGTCGTCCCTTATTCCTATCGCATCTCGGATTACTATAACGCCGTGCAATGGGCGGCGGGCCTCGAACTGTTCCTGCTCACGCATGATCCGATGCGCGTCTTCTTCACGACCGATCATCCCAACGGCGCGCCGTTCACGACCTATCCGGAAGTCTTCGCCCTCCTGATGAGCGCGGACAAGCGGGCGCAATGGATGTCGCGGCTCCCGGCGCAGGTGCTGGAGATGACGACGCTGCCCTCGATCAAGCGCGAATATACGCTCTACGAGATCGCTGCGATGACGCGCGCCGCGCCGCGCAAGCTCTATGGTCTCGAGGATCGCGGGACGCTCGGGGAGGGCGCCGTCGCCGACATTGCGGTTTACAGGACGCAGAAGGACAAGGCGGCGATGTTTCGCGATGCGGCCTATGTCTTCAAGGACGGCGAGCTGGTCGTGCGCGACGGCGAGGCGCTCCGCTTCACGCGCGGCCGGACGCTCTTCGTGCGGCCCGGTTACGACGACCAGATGGACAGGCGCCTCGACGCCTGGTACGCCGACGCCTACGGCCTTCCGCGCGCCATGTTCGGCGTCTGTGACGCGGCGCTGCCGAACCGGGACTTTTTCGAGGAAGTTCCCTCCCGCCGGCGCGCCTGACGCGCGCCGAAAACTCCAAAACGACCAGGACCGAAAAGCCTCATGTTTCTCGTGCACAATTCGCCCGAGCAGGCGCCCCTGCTGGCCGCCGCGATCGTTTCCGCCTGCCGAATGCCCGACGGCTGGCCCGCGCCCGCCCAGCCGCAGGTCTTGCAGGTTCTCTTCGACAGGCTGCTCGGCTTCCATGCGGATTTCGAGCAGCTTGCCCCGGCGGAGCCCGCCGAGGCCGCGGCCCTGCTGCCCGACCCGGAGCAACGCCGCGAACTCATCGAGCTGATGGCGACGATGGAGATGATGTGCCGGCCCATCCCGCCCGCCTTGCAGGCGTCGGTGGACGGCTGGGCGAGGGCGCTCGGCGTGGAGGACAGGACGCTCACCCTCGCGCGCGATCTCGCATGCGACGCGCGGCAGCGCGCCACGGCGGATTTCTACCGGCTGAACTGGATCGGCGACGCCGATCCGCAGCAGGACGAAAGCTTCCGCCAGTCTCTCGAACGCCATGGCGCGCCGGCCTACGCCCTGACCTTCGAGGAGAACCCGCAGGAGCGGGCGCGCTGGGCGCGGCTCGCGGACTGTCCCGAGGCGAGCCTGGGACGGGCGCTCGCGCAATTCTATCAACAGCGCGGCTTCAAGCTTCCCGGAGAGATCGGCGGCGCCAATGCGGCGCTCGCGCAGCACGACTGGGTGCATGTGATCGCCGATTACGACACGACCGCCATCGGCGAGCTCGAGGTGACCGCCTTCATCGCGAGCGCCAGCCGCTCTCCGGGCGCGGTGCTCGGATTCGTCGGCGCGGTCAGTCTCTATGAAACGGGCCTGCTCGAAAGCGTCGTGACGCACAGCTATTCCGCAACGCTGTCGGCGCCCGGCGGCGCGGAGCGCGTCGCGGCGGCCATTTTGAACGGGAAGAGATGCCGCATCGATCCGCTCGTCGGGATCGATTATTTCACCATCGCCGACGAGCCGCTCGACGCCGTTCGCCGCCGCTTCGGCCTCGCGCCCTAGCCCCTCCGACGCCGTCGCCGCATTCTAGCGCTTGGCGCTCATCGAGCCGGTCCCCGTCGATTCATTGCGCGACGATTGGCCGTTGGCGGGCGTCGCCGTGAACATTGCGATGGAATTCGGGCCGATGATCATGGTGAGGCGCGGTCGAAAGGCGCCGGGCGAGCGGAGACCAGCGACGCCCGGACGCGCGCCGTCGCGCCTTGCCGCGCGGGCGGCGTCGCTTAGTTTGACCGCAACGCCGCGCGAACGGGATGCCGGCCATGAAATTCGCTCTCGGATTCATCGTCGCGGTCGTGGTCATCGCGGTCGGCGCGGCGATCACGGCGCTGTTCTACGACGTCGCCGCCTCCGCGCCCGAGCCGGAGGCCGTCTCCTCGATTCTTCACTCCGTCATGAGGCATTCGGTGCAAGCCCGCGCCGCAGCCGCGGGCCGCGAAAGCTGGAGCCCGGCGGAGTTGCAAAAGGGGTTCGAGGAATATGACGAGATGTGCGTCATCTGCCATTCGGCGCCTGGAAAGGAGCGGACGCCCATCAGCAAGGGACTGCAGCCGCAGCCTCCCGACCTTGCCAAGGCCTCGACGCAATGGACGACGGCGCAGCTCTTCTGGATCATCAGCAATGGCGTCAGAATGACGGGGATGCCCGCGTTCGGCCGGACGCACGGCGACGCCGAGATCTGGAACATCGTCGGATTCGTCCGTCTTCTTCCGAAAATCCCGGCGCAGACCTATCGGGACATGGAGAGCCGCGCCGCCGCGACCCGGCGCGAGGAGGAAACCCGTCACGGCAGACCGTGATCTCTCAGGCGCCCGGAACGACCGCGCGCGCGGTTATTTCGGAGGCGTCCATTCCTTGCTCAGCACGCGCCGGACCATTGGTTCGAAGGTCGCCAAGGGCTCGTTTTGATAGTCGGGATCGAAAGAAATCTCATCGTATTTCGCGCAGAACTCGACCGTGCGCGCATAGGCGGGATCGGATTTGAACTGATCGCGCGCATTGGGGTCGAGCCCCAGATGAGACGCATAAAAATAGGTTTGAAACAGCCCGTGCTTTGCAAGCATCCAGCAATTGTCGCGCGAGACGAAGGGGCGCAGGATGGCGGCGATCACCTCGCCATGATTGAAGGGGCCGAGAGGCTCGCAGGCGTCGTGCATCAAGGCGACGACGACATATTCCTCGTCCCTTCCGTCGCGAAGCGCCCGCGTCGCCGTCTGGAGACAGTGATCATATCGGCTGATGTTGTAGGCCGTGTCGTCGCGCAGCGCGCGCAGCACTCCGAAGAGCCGGTCGGGCAGCTTTTCCAGGGTCTGTTCGTGAACATGCCTGAGCGTCTCGAAATCGGCGTCCGTGCCCTGATCCATGCGCGAGAAATGCATTTTTTCCATAAAGCCCTCCCCCTCTGTCATCAGGGCGCGCGGGACGCGCGGTCGTCGGCGATGAACGCGGCGAGCCGCCGCGCCTGATCCGTGAAGAGCTGAAGCTTTCCGACATCGAGGGGATCGCGCAAATACTGCAGCATCAACACGTCTTCCCCGTCCAGAACGGCCGGCCCGACGCCGCAGAAGAAGAAGCCGAGGCCGCGCGCTTTCTCGACGATATGCGGCAGGCCGGGGTCGGCGACGCGCGCCAGCAGTTGCGTCGCGCGGGCGCCGAGGCTGCACACATCCTGAAGGGCCTGCGCGAGCTCCACGCCGGCGTCGAGCCCCACCTCCTCGAATTCTATTTTGCCGTATCCGCGCTGGTCGATCGAGATGCGCGTTTTCGACGCGCCGGCGCGAGGCGATCCGGGCGGGCAGGGCGACGCCGCGACGCCCAGGCTCTCGTAGATGCCCAGCATGATCTCGCGATAGGCTTGCGGCGCGTGAAACGCCCGCTTCGGCGGCTCCGCCAGAAAGCGGAAGGTCAGGAGATAGCTTTGCCGCTGTCCCGCGGTCGGCGGCGGCGCGCCCTTTGGATGCGCCGCCTCCGGAGCCTTGCCGAGCAGGATTGCGCAAACGGGCATTCCCGCCCGCTCGTCGTTGCGCTGGGAGAATGTGTGGAGGGTGACGGGGAGCGCATAGACTCCTGTCAGGCCGAGCTTGCGCGCCTCCTGCGAGAGCCGCTCGGTCATCCGTTCGAGCAGATGGCGCCCGCGATAGGAGTCGAGGACGACCGCTTCGCCGCGTTCGGCGATGACGGCGCCGTTTTCGCGTTCGAGCGCGACATGGCCGATCACCTCGCCCTTTTCGTCCCGCGCCACCACCGGAAGCAGCGCGCCGCTTTCGACCCTGCTCCAGTACCGCTGCGGCGAGAACACTTCCGTATGAACGTAATTGTGGCCGTAGATCGCAAGGAAGCATCTGGCGATGGCGGCGGCGTCCTCGCGCCGGGGCAGATCGATCGAGACGTCCCCTGCGGGCGGCGCCTCGGCCGGCGGCGGCGCGGTCGCCGGATCGAACGAAACGGGCGCTTCGCTCTCCGCCTCCAGGCCGCGATGAAAGCTCGCCTCGAAACCGTCGACGCCGCGCTCGCGGACCGAAAGCCCCGCGTCCCGCCGCGCCAGATCGCCGAGCGCGCCCGCGATCGACGAAAAGCGCGCATGTCCCTTGAGCCGAATCCGGCAGCGCAGGTCGCGGCGGGACGAAGACACGTCGATGTCCGCGATGTCGTGACCCGACGCGAGCGCGCACAGGGCCGTGAAGGCGCAGAGCGCATCCTCCGCCAGGAGACTTGCGACCGACGGCGGCGCGCCCTCCAGCAGGGCGGCCTCCCGCACGAAGGCGCGAAGCAGCTCGCCGCGGCTCCTCTCCAGCGAAATCCGGATTTCACAGGGACGGGGATCGGTCTTCTTCATGTGCGGCTTCTCTCGCGCCCGACGCGCCGGCCTCACGCCAGCCGGGCGCAGACTAAAGCCTTTTGCGATCGGACCGAACCGGTTTCACGCGCTCTCGCGATACAGCAGCAGGACGGCGCCGGCCGCGATGAAGGCGACGGGCCAGACGAGGCCGGCGACCCGGCCGAGCGCCGGGGAGGGCAGGCGCAGCTCCAGCCAGCGCGCCGCCGCCGCGATCACGCCGAGCAGGGCGACGGGCGTGTGGCTGATCTCGACCAGCACCTCCTGCTTGTCGCCGCTGTGGCCGTAATGGGTCAGAAGCAGCGCCGCCGCCCCGGCGATCGTCAGCGGAAAGATGAACGACGGCCACGCCGCGCGAAACTTTTTCGCCTGCGCGCGCCATTCCACCAGGGCGAGCGCCGCGACGAGCGCGATCATGAGCTTGTGCTGCGCGATGCGCGGATTGGCGAGGCTTTCGAAAAAGCCCGTGGGGCCGAGCGGCCAGGCGTCTTCATCCGCGACGATGAAGAGATAGGCGGCGAGCGCGAGAAACAGCAACGGCCAGCGCCGCCCGAGGCGCCCGAGACGCCCGGACCGGGAAACGAGCGCGACCAGTCCCGTCGCGACGACGAAGAGCGCCGCATAATGATGATGGGCCTCCGACCAGGCGATGTCGAAGGGGCTGCGCGCCGTCTCGTCCTCGAAGACGTCGCCCCCGGCCGCCGACGCGGGCGAGGGTCCGCGAAGGCCGTCGGCCGCGAGCGGCGGCGGGGCGGGGCTCGCGAGCCGCGGCCAGGCGAGTTCGAAGCGTTTCGATATTTCGGACGCATCGGGCCGCGCGGCGCGCGTGTCCGCGGCGAGCGGCGACGAGGCGAGCGCCACCGCGCAGAGAATGGCGATGACGCCGACGCCGACCTCCGCTTCCGCGAGAACGGGAAGGCTGCGGAGGGCCGCGCATCCGTCGCGGCGTTGCCTGCGCACGGCGTGAAGATTGACCGCGCCCATGCACAGCAGAAGGGCGAGCAGCACGGCCTTCGCGCCGAGCAGCAGGCCGTAGGTCGTTTGATAAAGCCCCTCGGGCGTTCCCACATAAGGGACGGACATGAAGACGCCGGTCGCGACGAGAAGCGCGACGGCGGCGAGGGACACGAGCGAAAAACGCGCCGCCACGGCTGCGCGCTGGCCGCGATCCTCCAGCATCCGAAGCGAGGCGATGAAATAGGGAACGCCGCCGATCCAGGCCGCGAGCGCGAAGAGATGCAGCGTCTCCGCCGCGAGCAGCGCCGCGGCGGGCTGCGACCGGCTCGCGGCGTGCGTCACGCCCGCATGGGCGCCGACGAGAACGACGGACAGCAGAACGAGCGCCGCCGTCGCGCCGGAGGCGCGGCGCGCCACAGAGGCGAGCGCAAGGGCGGCGCAGGCGGACAGGAGATCGAAGATCACGGCGTCGGCGCTCATCGCCGTTGCGAGGTCCGCGCCCGTCGAGCCCATGAGAAAGGCCGTCAGCGCGACGGCCGTCAGCGCCTGCCCCAGGCACAGGACGAGGGCCGAAGAGACGAGGACGCGCCGGCAGAAGCGCCACAGACCGACGCGCCCCGACGCCGGCCCCTCGAGAGGCGCGAGCATGAACGGCAGATAGAGCGCGCCGCCGACCGCAACCGTTTGCGCGACCATCGAGACGCCGCGCAAGATCCAGTCGGCCATGCCGTAGATGGAGAGAAACGCCTGCATTCTCATCGCCCCACCTGAAATGCGACGTCGCCCCGGCTGGCGTGGCCGTCGACGCCCAGGACTTGCCAATGAAGACGGTAACGTCCTTCGCGAAGGCCGGTTCCCGTCGCCTTCAGCGCGTCGGACGGGCCTCCGGCCTCGATCCGCAAGACGGCCGCCGCGCCATCTTCCCTGACGAGCTTCAGTTGCGAAAAGCGCGGATCGAGCCGGCTGTCGAAACGCAGTTCGATCGACACCTCGCCGCCGGCGACGACGGCCCCCGCAGCGGGAGCCGACGACACGAGCGACGCATGGGCCGCGGCGTCGGCGACGGAGCCGGCGAGGAGGATCATCGCGAGGATCATCGAAAGAACGCGCGCACGCCAGGCCATCGCCAACCTCCCCCGCAGCCGCTCGGGGCCTCGCGGCTTCGAGGTAAGTTTCGCTGTCTCTCTTCGAGGCAAGCGGCGCCTTTTGCGCGTCAGGCGGGCGGGGGCGCTCTCCCGATCAGGAAACAGGTCTCCATCCGGCCCTTGCCCTTGACCTCGAGGCTGCCGCGCGGCTCCAGAACGAACGCGCCGCCCAGGCGCTCGCAGGTGGATTTCGACACATGGATGCGGCCGGGCAGGCTGTTGGCCTCGAGCCGGCTCGCGACGTTCACCGTATCGCCCCAGATGTCGTAGATGAACTTGTGCGCGCCGATGACGCCGGCGACGACGTCGCCGGAATTGACGCCGATCCGGATTTGCAGCGTCGCCGGCAGTTCCGCGTTGAGCCTGCCGAGGGTTTCGATCATCTCCACCGCCATGTCTGCGACGGCGTGGGCGTGATCCTCCCGCTTGCCGAAAAGCCCGCAGGCGGCCATGTAGGCGTCGCCGATGGTCTTGATCTTCTCGACGCCGAATTTGAGCGCGAGCGCGTCGAAGGCCGAGAAGACCCGGCTCAATATGTCCACGAGCCTGGCGGCCGGCAGCGTCGAGGACAACTCGGTGAAGCCGACGAAATCGGCGAACAGGATGGTGACGTCGTCGAGATGATCGGCGATCACCGTTTCCCCGCCCTTCAGACGCTCGACGGTCGGCGCCGGGAGAATGTTGAGGAGAAGCTTTTCGGATCGCTCCTTCTCGATCCTGAGCGCCTCCAGCGCCTCGCGCTCGCGGTCGCGCAGGCGCTTCTTCTCCAGCGACGATCCGATGCGCGCGCGAAGCAGCACGGGATCGAAGGGCTTGGCGAGATAATCCTCGGCGCCGGCTTCGACGCATCGGACGATCGAGTCGATCTCGTTGAGCGCCGAGATCACGATGACGGGAATGTCCCTGAGCGACGCGTCGGACTTGAGCGCCGAAAGGACGTCGAAGCCGCTCACGTCGGGCATGAGCAGATCGAGCAGAATGAGATCGAACGGCGCCTCCCTGACGAGCGCGAGCGCGCGCGCGCCGTTTTCGGCGAGCGTCACCGCATGGCCCTGCCGTTCGAGACGCCGCTTCAGAAGATCGCGATTGGAGGCGTTGTCGTCGACGACGAGAATGCGGCTCGGCAGCTGCGCGGCGTCGTCGGCCTCGCCTTCCGCGATCGGCTGCACGGATGCGACGAAGCGGTCCGCCACCCGCGCCGAGACGAGCCCCGCGCCCGCCTCCGCCGGGTCCGCGCCCTCGCTTTGGGGCAGCGAGAAGCTGACGAGGCCGTCGATGCGTTCGAGAAAGCGGGACGCCTCCTCGAGGAGCCGATCGAGATCCGTGACGAGGCCGCCGGCGTCGACGAGATCCGCCGCGTCCTCGCGCAGCATCTCGCCATACCCCTTGATCGCATTGATGGGCGTGCGCAGATCGTGCCGCAGGCGCCGGCGATAGTCCTCCGGATCCTCGTCAGCCTCTTTCTCGCGCGCGCGGAGCGGGCTGAACGGATCGACGAGAGACGCGATGAGCGTGCTCAGCGAGCGGCTGGCGAGCCTGATCTTCTCGAGATCCTCCCGGAACTGGGCCTGATCGTTCTTTCCCGCTTCGTCGAGCAGGATCTCGACATAGCCCGCGATGGCCTCGGCGGGCGCGCTCAGCTCCTGCCGCACATAGGCGATCAGCGCGCGATCCGTCCTGTCGGCGACGCGGGTCACGAAGCGCCGGAAGCGAGCAGCGCCGTGATCTTGCCCAGGAGCCGCGTGATCTCGACCGGCTTGGTGTCGTAGTCCTCGCAGCCCGCCTCCATCGCCTTCTCGCGATCGCCGGCCATGGCGTGGGCCGTGAGCGCGATCACCGGGATCTTTCGCGTCGCGTCGTCCTGCTTCACCCGCCGCGTCGCCTCCCATCCGTCGATCACCGGCAGGCTCATGTCCATCAGGATCAGATCGGGCGCTTCCGAAGCGGCCATCTCGACGCCCTGCTGTCCGTCGACGGCGATGACGACGTCGTAGCCGTTGCGCTTGAGGCGTCTCGACAGCATGTCCCGGTTCATCTCATTATCTTCGACAAGCAGAATCTTCGCCACCTGGTCGCTCTCCCTCGTCAGTGCGCATGAACGGCGTCGGCGGCGCTCGGAACGAGGCACTGACGCATGATCCCGACCAGCTCTTCGAGATAGTCGTGATCCTTCGTGATGATGTCCGCCCCGAGTGCGCGCAGCTTGCGAATGTCCTCTTCGCTCAGCTCCTTGGCCGTGACGATGATGACCGGAAGCCGGTCGAAGGCGGGCCGCCTGCGCAATTCCCGCAGAAAGCCGAAGCCGTCCAGATTGGGCATCATCAGATCGAGCAGCACGAGATCGGGCGCGGGATTCACCGATAGCCAGTCGAGCCCGTCCTGTCCATTCACGGCGGCTTCCGCCCTGTAGCCCGCGCCCGAGACGGAGCGGCAGAGAAGCTCGCGCGTCGCCGGATCGTCCTCGATGACGAGCACCGTATTTTCTCCGCCGCCGCCGCAGTAGTTTTCGAGCAGCGCCGTCAGGCGGCGCCGGTCGATGGGCTTCGTCAGTAGCTCCGCCGCGCCGAGCGGAATCGCCAGCCCGCGCTCGTTGAGGATCGTCACCATGATGACAGGGATGCCGCGCAGCTCGTCATCCTCCTTGAGCTGCTTGAGCACGCTCCAGCCATCGAGCTGCGGCATCATCACGTCGAGCGTGATCGCCTGCGGCCGGTGCTGGCGCGCCAAAGCCAGCGCCTCCAGCCCGTGGCGCGCGGCGATCACGCGATAACCCTTGTTTTCGAGCGTTCTCGTCAGCAGCTCGCGCGCCGTGGCGTCGTCGTCCACGACGAGGATGGTCGCATGAGGCGCGACCGCCTCGGGCGGCTTCCTGGCGACGGGCGCGCGCTCCTGGTCGGGCAGCCTGATGGTGAAGGTCGAGCCCGCGCCCGGCGCGCTCTCGACCGAAATGTCGCCGCCGAGCGCCGTGCAGAAATGCTTCGTGATCGCGAGGCCCAGCCCCGTGCCGCCGAAGCGTTTCGTCGTCGAGGCGTCGGCTTGCGTGAAGGCCTGAAACAGCCTGCCGAGCTGCTCCTCGCTCATGCCGAGCCCCGTGTCCGAGACGCGGAACACGACGCAGGCGTCCGCGTCCCTCTCGACGCTCAGGGCCACCGTCCCCTGGCTCGTGAACTTGTTGGCGTTGCTCATGAGGTTGAGCAGGCACTGCTTCACCTTGGTTTCGTCCGAAAGGAAGCCGCCGATATCCTCCTGACACGAGAGTTCGAGGCGGTTACCGTTCTTGTCGGCCAGGGGCTGGACGATGGACGCGACCTCGCGGACGAGCGGCGCGATCTCCACCCGCTCGATGAACACCTCCATCTTGCCCGCCTCGATCTTGGACAGGTCGAGAATGTCGTTGATCAGGCCGAGCAGATGCCGGCCCGCGCTCTCGATCTTCTTCAAATCCTCGATCGGCTCCTCGTCGCCCTTGTCGAGCGCGTCCTCCTGAAGCATCTCGCTGTAGCCGATGATGGCGTTGAGCGGCGTGCGCAGCTCGTGGCTCATGTTCGCCAGAAAGGCGCTTTTCGTCTTGCTCGCCTCCTCGGCCGCCACGCGCGCGACCGACAATTCCTCATTGGCGCGTTGCAGCTCGCGCGTGCGCGCCCGGATCTTGTCCTCCATCGAGCCGTAGAGCTCGCGCAATTCTCCGGTCATGGAGCGGATCGCGGTGAGAAGATGGCCGGTTTCGTCGCGGCTCTCGATCTCGAAATGCGCCTCGAGATCGCCGCCGGCGACCCGCTCCGCGACCCCGACGGCGGTCTTGATCGGCCGCGTGATCGTGCGCGCCACCGCCATGGCGAGAAGGATGATCGGCGGGATCATGAAGAGAAGCAGCCAGAGCGTCGCGTCTCTTTGCGCGCGCGTGAGCGCGAAGGCCTCTTCCGTGCGCTGCTGCACGACCATGCCCCAGCGAAACGACGGCACATAGGTCCAGGAGGCGACGACCGGCTTTCCGTCGAGATCGTCGAACAGGCCCGAGCCATGCACGCCGGCGAGCGCCCGCGCGAGCGCCGGAAACGCGCCGCCGGAGAGCGGCGTGCGGATGCTGAACGGCGCGGAGGCGTCGTGTCGCAGCGGATTGACCACGACCATCTGATCCCGGCCGTAATGCGCCGCGACGAGCGCCTCCCCCGTCTCGCCGAGACCGGTGTAATCATTGACGACGCCGTAAAGCTCCTTGTTGTCGAGCTTGAAGACGACGACGGCGACGACGACGCCATTGTCGAGCACCGGCCCCGCGATGAAGGCGGCGGGCTCTTTCGACCCCGGATAGATGTCGAAGGCCGAGATTTCCGCCTGCAACAATGTGCGGGCGCGCTCGACCGCGCCGGAAAGCTCCTTCCCGCCGCGCAGATTTTCATCGAAGAGCGCCACGCCCGCCTGGTCGAAGAGCGTTTCGCCGGCGGGCGACACAAGCGCGCAATCGACATAGTTGAAGGTGTCGGCGAAGCGGCCCAGCGTCGGGCCATGTTTCGCGACGGCCTCGCGATAGGCGTCCGATCCCCTGCCGCCCGCCCGCAGCGCCGCGCTCAATTCGCGGACGGCTTCGCCGACCGAGGGGTTGTGCATCAGCGACTCGACGCTCCTGATCTTCTCGAGCGTCAGATTCTCCAGTTGCTCGACCTTCTTCTTGGCGACGACCTGCAAGGAGGTCTGCACCGTCTGCTCGAGAGATTCTCGCGAAATGTCATAGGTTCGCCAGGCGAGCAGACCGCAGGACACGATATTGATCGCCAGAAACCAGAAGATGATCTTGGCCCCGATGGAGCTCCTCAGGAACGTCATCACTGCGCCTCCGTCGGATTCGCCCATCGGCCGCCCCAGCCATCGTACATCGCGGCCAGAAACGCCTCCCATTCCGCCTTGGTGCGGGAGGGCGGATAGGGAACCGGGCGGATCGGGTGGTCCACCGTCCAGACCAGTTCGATGCCGCCGTCGGGACGGATCTTGCCCACCGAGAAGGAACGCCAGCTGTGTTGCGTATAGGGATCGACGGAAACGAGTCCTTCCGGCGCGTCGAGCGTCTCGGTCAGCATCGTCCGCCGGACCCTCTCGACATCCAGCGTCTGCGCCTCCTGCACCGCCTTGGCCCATAGCCTCACGCTGAAATAGGAGGTCGCGATCACGTCGCCCGTGACGCGGTTTTCGCCGTATTTGCTGCGAAAGGCGCGGATGAACCGCTCGTTTTCAGGCGTCCTGACCGCCTCGAAATAGCTCCACGCGCTGTAATGGCCCTGCAAACTCTCGATCGGCAGGCTGCGCAGTTCTTCCTCGCCGATGCTGACGGAAACCACGGGGAGCCTTTGCGCCGTGAGGCCGGCGTCGGTCAGCGCGCGATAGAAGGCCTTGTTGGAATCGCCCACGACGGAGCTGAGAACGACGTCGGGCTGCGCCGCCTTTATCCGTTCGACGGCCTTCGACACATTGGAGCTGCCGAAGAAAATATAATCCTCGCCGACGAGCTCCGCGCCGAGCGCGCGGATCGTATCCTTCATGATTTCGTTGATGCTGCGCGGCCAGACGTAATCCGAACCGATCAGATAGAATTTGCGGCCGATGTGGTCGAGGCTCCATTTGATCGCCGGAATGACCTGCTGATTGGGCGCCGCGCCCGTGTAGATGATGTTGGGGGACTGCTCGAGGCCCTCATAGGCCATCGGATAGACCATCAGCTGGCCGTATTTCTCGATGACGGGCGCGACCGTCTTCCGGCTCGCGGAGGTCCAGCATCCAAAGATCACCGAGACCTTTTCCTGCGTGATCAGCCGCTCCGCCTCTTTCGCGAACGTCGGCCAATCCGACTTGCCGTCCGCAATGACGGGCTGGATTTTCCGGCCCAGCAGGCCGCCCTGGGCGTTGATCTCGTCGATCGCCAGAAGCTCGGCGTCGACCATGGAATTCTCGCTGATCGCCATGGCGCCCGAGCGCGAATGCAGGATTCCGACCTTGATCGGGGCGCGCTCCTCCGCGAAGGGGTAAACCGCGGCGGCCAGAACCGCGCCGGCGGCAAGGACGACGGCAAGGACCGCGGCGATGGCGACGGCGCCTTTCGGGGCGCTGGGGGGAGCCTTGGAAGTTACGATCGGCATTGCGCCTTTCCAGTGACGAGAATCATGGTCGCGATGGAGCCTGAGCGGTCCAATTTATTTGAACGCCCCCGCGCATTCCAGAGAGGCGCGCGTCTGTTTTCGCGAAAAGCGTTCATTGCTACGCTCACGCTGTCGCCCATCTCATTTGCCTGCGCCCGGGAGTGGACCGTCGCGCGCGTCCGTGTACACTGCCGCGCCTCTGCGTGCGAAAGGCGACTGGGCATGATCTTCATCGACTCGGCGGACCGGGCGGAGCTCTCTCAGGCGCTTTCGCTCCCCTACTGCAAGGGATTCACCACCAACCCGACGCTCTTCCTGCGCGCCCTCGGCGTTCAGGAGCTGAGCCTCGCCGAATATGTGTCGGCGGCCCGGAGCCTCGTCGATTTTGCGGCAGGCGACGCGAAGGCGCGGGACGTCATGATCCAGGGCGTCGGCGCGCCCGGGCAGGTCCTGGCGCAGCTTCACGCCTACAGGGACGCGCTCGGCGCCGTTCGCGACACGACGCTGTGGATCAAGCTGCTGCCGACGCGTGAGCATCTCTCCCTTTGTCCGGACATCGCGTCTCTCGGGTGCAAAAGTCTGGTGACGGCCGTTTTCACCCCGGCCCAGGCCTGCGCCGCGATGGAAAGCGGCGCGGACGGCGTCGCCGTCTATCTCGGGAGAACGATGAAGCAGGACGATTGGGAAACGACGCTCGAGTCAATCGCGCGCCTGGTTTTGCCGCGCGAGAAGATGCTGCTCATGGCGAGCCTGGCGGATGCGTGGAAAGTGGAGGCGGCCCTGCGCTACAGCGCGGACATCACCGTTCCCTTCGCCATGATCGACCAGTTGCTCCGCTCTCCTCATTCCGACGAGGCGATCGCGACCTTCACGGCGCAAGTCGGCGAGGACGTCGCGTCGGACGTGACGACGTCGGACATGGGGCAGTGATTTTCCCGGCGAACCGCATCGCGCGACGCGAGCTTCTGGCGGGCGCGGCCGTCAACGTCCTGCTTCTCGCCGTCCCCACAGCATTCGCCGACGCCCGAAGCCTCGATCTGTCGCGTTTTCTGCGGCTGAGCGAGAAACTGACCGCGCGTCCCAACCTCCCGCCGGAAATCGGCAGGATGTATCTTCAAAACATTGTCGGCGACGAAGGCTTGCGAAAGCGGTGGGAGAATGCGCGCGGCTCGACGACAGACGAGCGGGCCGCCCTCGAATCCCGAATTGTCGCAGACTGGTGTTCGGGGCAGACGCTCACGCCGAAGGGACTTGTCTGCATCGATTACGCCGGCGCGCTTTTGTGGGACGCGATCGGTTTCGCCAGACCGAGGGGCGTTCCCGACGCCGAGGCGGGGCGCTGGGCCCTGGCGCCATCCTGACGGAGCCGACATGGACATTCGCACGGAGGCGCTGATCATCGGTTCGGGCGTCGCGGGGGCGCTTCTCGCCTGCGAGCTTGCGAGAAATGGCGCAAGCGTCGTTCTCATGGAGGCGGGGCCGCGCGTCGACCGCGCGGAGGCCGTCAAACGATTTCACGCCGCATATCCGAAGACGCCCGAGTCGGCGTATCGACAGTCGGAGTTCACGCCGCATCCCACGACCGAGAACCCCCACGGTTTTTACGCTCAAAAAGGCGCGGATATCTTCAATTCGACCTATCTGCGGCAAGTCGGCGGAACGACCTGGCATTGGCTGGGAACCGCGATACGCCTCGTTCCCGACGACTTCCGCCTGAAGTCGCTTTTCGGCCTCGCGGTCGACTGGCCGATGTCCTATGAGGAGCTCGAACCCTGGTATTGCAAGGCGGAAGAAGAACTCGAGGTTTCGGGCGACGACGCCGACGATCTGGGGTCGCCGCGCTCGGCGCCCTATCCGCTGCCCGCCGTCCAACAAAGCTTTCTGGACCTCTACTGGAAGAAGGCGCTGCGCGGCTCCGGCTTCGACGTCCGCGCCACGCCACAGGCGCGACGCTCGCAGGCGTCGTCGAGCCGTCCATCCTGCCACGGAAGCGCGAGCTGCATCCCCGTCTGCCCCATCCAGGCGAAATATGACGCGACCATACATGTCGCGCGCGCCGAGCGCCTCGGCGTGCGCCTACTTGCCGAGACCTGCGCCACCTTCGTCGAGTGTCGGGAAGACGGGCGCGTCGAAGCGGTGCGGTTCAAGCGTCGCGACGGATCGACCGGGCGCGTGCTGGCGCGCATCGTCGTGGTCGCCGCCAATGCAATGGAGACGCCGCGTCTGCTGTTGGCCTCGAGATCCAATGAATGTCCGGAAGGCGTCGCGAACCGGTCGGGCCAGCTCGGCCGCAATCTGATGGATCATCCGATCCAGCTGAGCTGGGCCCTCGCCCGTGATCCGGTCTGGCCTTATCGAGGACCGGGTTCGACGTCGGGCGTCGAGCAGTTCAGGCGCTCGTCGAGGCGCGCGACCGACTCGGCGCTGAGATTCGAAATCGGAAACGAGGGGTGGACCTGGCCGACAGGGGCGCCGGAATCGACGGCGCGGGATCTCGCCATGAGCGGCCTGCGCGCACAGGCGCTCTACGCTGCGCTCGAACATCAGACATCCCGGCACATCCGTATCGCGGCGTTGACGGAGCAACTTCCGCTGGAAGAGAACCGTGTGACCCTGGACTGGAGCCGGACCGAGCCGACGGGCTTGCCCGGAGTGCAGATTTCATATCGTCTCGATGGCTACACGCAGCGTGCGCTCGTCAATGCGCGGCGCATGCATGAGGAGATGTTCCAGCGCGTCGGCGTGACGTCGTTTTGGCACAAGGACGACGCGCAAGCGGCGGGCCATATCATGGGCACGGCGCGCATGGGCGACGATCCGGCGCAGTCCGTCGTCGACAAAAATCTGCGCGCGCACGACCATCGCAATCTGTTTCTCGTCGGCGCGGCGGTCTTTCCAACCGGAGGAGCCGCCAATCCGACGCTGACCATCGCGGCGCTCGCCCTTCGCGCGGCGCGGCCCATTCTCTCGGCGCTTGCGGAATAGACGCGCAAGGCGCCGTTCAGGCTCGTGGCCGAGCTGAAAGACGATCCTTCAAAACAATCGCCAGTCATGTTAGTGTGAAAAAGTTCTTTGGCGCGAAAAACGATCGTCGCGCGTTATTTATTTTTTTGAGGTCCGCCATGACGCATGATCTTGGCCGCGTTGTCCAGGACGGCCGAACCTTCAACGAAACGAATGGCGTCGATCTCACGCCCGTGTCGGGGCCGATTGGCAGCCCGCTTTTCGTCATCCTTCATTTCGATAGCGTCAATCTGAAAGGCGCCGCGAAACTGACCGTGGAGCTCGGCTACGGAACCGATGTGTTCAGCGCGGGCGCGGGCGCGGACCTCTGGTCACGGCCGGCGGATGTTTCCAAGGGCCCGATCAAGATCCGCATCACGGGCGGCAAAGGGACGGCGCGGCTCAAGGAATATGGCGTGGGACAGCCCACGCGCAGCAGCGAGATCGGCGGCGGCGCGCCTGGCACCACGATCGGCAGCCAGAGCAATCCGGACGTGTTCCTGTCCGCCGCCGTCTATCAGGATCCGATTTTCGAAACGCGGCTCGAATGCACGCCGGGCTTCGCCTGGCGCAACGCCGCCTGCGCGCTGGCGACCATCCCCGACGCGGTCAAGGATCGCGTCGCCGCCGCGACCGGCATCATCGTCGAAGTGGACGGAAACCACTGCACCAGCTGTTCGGGAACGCTGATCGGCGCCGATCTCTTTCTGACCGCGCGCCATTGCCTGACCGACCCGAAT
Organism: Methylocystis sp. IM3; assembly: GCF_038070105.1. Classification (NCBI taxonomy): domain Bacteria; kingdom Pseudomonadati; phylum Pseudomonadota; class Alphaproteobacteria; order Hyphomicrobiales; family Methylocystaceae; genus Methylocystis; species Methylocystis sp. IM3. The sequence goes on from NZ_JBBPBZ010000006.1 coordinate 36,515, forward strand.
GGCGAGGATTTGCGCAGTTCCTCCGTGACCTTCGATTATGCGACGGCCTGCGACTTCAGTCGGCCGTCCGGACACCAGACGCGCTTCTTCAAGGTTCTCGAGGAAGTTGTGTCGGGCGCGCCGCCAACCGGCACGGAGAATGTGCCGCAAAACTCCGATTGGGTCGTCGTGCGGCTCGACGCGGCGCCGGGCGCCTTGCCGGCGCCGGCGCCGTTGCGCGCAGCGGCGCTGATGACCGGCGAGACGATCTTCACCATGCACCACCCCAATGGCGCGGCGAAAAAGACGCAGCAAGGAACGTTCGGCGGCGGATCGGTGACGGGCTTCGACTTTGCCGGCGGCAGTTCGGGCTCCGGCCTGTTCGACGCGCTCGGGCAGGTCGTCGGCGCGGCGTTGCATTCGGGCTCCGGGTGCTCGGTCGGCTACGCGCCGGTCGCGCCCGTTCAATCGGCTCTGGCGGCGCCGCCGCCGCCGCCAAATCCTCTCGATGTGGCGATCGTCTTCGACCGTTCCGGCAGCATGAGCGACGCCGCCCCGCCGATCGGCCGGCCAAAGCTGAAGGAAGCGCAGGACGCGGCCGCTCTCTTCGTGCAGCTCGTGCGCGAGGGCGCCGGCGATCGGCTGGGGCTCGTGACCTTCAGTTCGACCGCGGCGCTCGATCAGGGGCTGCTGCCGGCGGCGGCGGCGAAGCCCGCGCTCGTCGGCCCGGCGCCGTTCACCGGCGGAAAGATCGGGGCGATCGCGGCCGGCGGCAGCACGAGCATCGGCGCGGGCGTCGGCGCGGCGCTGCTGACCTATGGCGCGTCGACCAATGGCCGCGCCATCCTGCTGATGACGGACGGGTTGCAGAATACGCCGCCCTTCGTCGAGGAGATCGAGCCCTACATGGGCGGCGTGACGCTCGGCGTCGTCGGCTTCGGCACCGACGCCGATATCGACGCGCCATTGCTCAACAGGCTGGCCCATGCGCACAATGGGCATTTCACGCGCGCGACGGATGGTCTGGCGCTGCGCAAGTTCTTCGCCCTGTCCTTCGGCAACATCTTCGAAAGCGGGGCGCTGAGCGATCCCGATTTCATCCTGCGCGCCAGTCAGGATGTCTCCGAGCCGCATCTGTTCGACGTCTGCGGCGAAGAGCGCATCACTGTCGTGATCGGCTGGGACGATCCCGCGACGCCGTTGCGCGCGCATATCACGACGCCGGGCGGCACATTGATCGGCGGCAGGACGACGCCGGAAGTGCGCGGCGAAAGCTGGGCGTTCACGCGCGTGCCCCTGCCCTATCTCGGCGAGCGCGACGGAACCTGGCGGGTGACCGTCGACCGCCTGCCGACCGGCGGCGAATTTCCGCCGCCGCGCACGGATGTGCGGTATTTCTACCTCGTCGTCTGCGCGGGCGGCCCGAAGCTCTATCCGCTGCTCTCGACGCGGCGGCTCTACACCGGGGACCGTATCGATCCGCGCGTCGGCCTGCACTATCCCAATCGGACGACGCCGCGCGATGCGAAAGTCGAGCTCTTCATCGAGGCGCCGCGCGTGGCGCTCGGACAATTGACGACGCAGGAGGGGCTGCATCCGCCGACCGTCTCCGCCGATCCGGTCAACAGCTTCCACGCCACGCTCAAAGCCGTCGCGAAAAAGAACGGCGGCGCGCTGCCGGTGGCGACGACCACGATCAGCACGCCGCTGTTCGACGACGGCGCGCATGACGACGGCGCGCTGGAGCCCGACGGAATCTTCAACAATCCGCTTCTCGATCTGACGCGCGCGGAAGGAACCTACCACTTCCGGGCGGTGGCGTCCTATGGGCAGGGCTGCCGCGCCGCGCGCGAGGCGATCTGGTCGATTCACGTCGTCTGCGGCGTCGATCCCGGCCGCACGGGCGCGACGCTGACGGGCGTCGTCGATCTGCCGGACGGCCGTCACGGCGTTCTCGTCATCACGCCCCGCGACGTTTATGGCAATCCGCTGGGTCCGGGACGCGGCGACGGATTCACCCTATCGCCGATGCCGGGCGTCACGATCGGCGGGGCGGCCACGGACAATGGCGACGGAAGTTATGGCGTCGGCGTCACCTGGGATCCGGGCGTCATCGAGCCGCCCGGCGTCATCATTCAGCAGCCGGGCCGCGATCCCGCGCCGATCACGCCGTCGGGCGGCGGCGCGCCGCCCTGCGATCGCGACGACGAATGCCGCGACGCCGCATCGGCGCTGCTCGACTGCATGGGCCTCCACGGTCGTCACGCGCGTCGCGTTCACGTCAAGAGCGTCTGTGTCGAGATCGACATCGACGATCCCTGCTGCAAGGAGGAGGACGACGGGAAGACGCCGCGCGCGTCGCCCCGCGGGACAGGCAAATAGGCTTCGGCGCGGCGGCGGCGGAAATCGAAGTTGCGCAAAGGCGGGAAGCGTGCTCCAAGAGCAATCGCCGGGGGTTGGATCGCGCTCGGGGTTTATCGACCCTCCCGAGGCGCCCAGCCGGGGCCGCGTTTGCTTCCTCGTCGATTTGAATCGTCGATCTGACGCGAGCAGCCCGTCGAGGACGGTGCCCCCTGTCCATTGCGTCGAAGGACATTCGACGGGTCTCCCACATAGCAGGCCAAACACCAAAGTGACTTTCTTTCAAACGGACGCCAAGCTCGCCCGCGCGCTCGCGGATCGCAACTACACCTCCGCCACGCCCGTGCAGTCGGCGGTTCTGGCGGAGGAGTCCCAGGGCGGCGATATCCTTGTTTCCGCCCAGACCGGTTCGGGCAAGACCATTGCGTACGGACTGGCTGTCGCCTCCGTCGTGCTGAGCGCCGCCGAGAGACGGGACGCGCGCGAGCCCGCCGCGCTCGTCGTCGCGCCGACGCGCGAACTCGCCCTGCAGGTCGAGAGAGAACTGGGCTGGCTCTACAAATATGCGTCGGCGCGCATCGTGGCCTGCGTCGGCGGGATGGACGCGCGCCTCGAACGCCGCAAGCTGTCGGAGGGCGCCGACATCGTGGTCGGCACGCCGGGGCGCCTGCGCGATCACATCGAGCGCGGCGGACTGAACACGGCGGGGCTCGCGGCCGTCGTCCTGGACGAAGCCGACGAAATGCTCGACCTCGGCTTTCGGGAGGATCTCGAATTCATCCTGGAGGCCACGCCGCCGGAACGGCGAACCCTGATGTTTTCCGCGACCATGCCGAAAGGCATCGCGGCGCTCGCGAAACGCTACCAGCGCAACGCGCGGCGGATCGACGTCGCCCGCGGCGAGCGGGGACACGCCGACATCGACTACCGCGCCGTCCGCGTGGCGCCGAACGAGACCGAGCTCGCGACCGTCAATCTCCTGCGCTATTTCGAGGCGCCGACGGCGATCGTCTTCTGCAACACGCGCGAAGCCGTCCGGCACTTGCACGCGACCCTGCTCGAACGCGGCTTTTCCGCCGTTCTGCTGTCGGGCGAACTGAGCCAGCACGAGCGCAATCATTCCATGCAGGCGCTTCGCGACGGGCGGGCGCGCGTGTGCATCGCGACCGACGTGGCGGCGCGCGGCATCGATTTGCCCAATCTCGGCCTCGTGATCCACGCCGAGCTTCCGCATGATACGGAAGCCTTGCAGCACCGCAGCGGACGCACGGGGCGCGCGGGGCGCAAGGGCGTCAGCGCGCTGCTCGTGCCCGCGTCGCGCCGCCGTCGCGCCGAACGCCTGCTTGCCGACGCGGGCGTCGTCGCGCAATGGAGCGGGCCGCCCACGGCGGAGGACATCCACGATCTCGACCAGACCCGCCTGCTGCAGGACCCGCTGCTGACGCAGGCGGAGAGCGAAGAGGATTCCCGCCTTGCGCGGCTGCTGCTCGCCGAGCGCACCCCCGAGCAGCTCGGCGCGGCGCTGGTCCGTCTCTACCGATCGCGTCTTCCGGCGATCGAGCAGGTGGTGGACCCCGGACAGGAGCCCGAGCGCCGCGAGCGCGCGGCGGCGGGCCCCGCCGCAAGCCGCCGCGGCGGGCCGGACAGGCGTCCGCACGCCGCGAGCCTGCCGGGCGAGGCGACGTGGTTCCGCCTCAACATCGGCCGCAAGAGGAACGCCGATCCGAAATGGCTCCTGCCGATGCTCTGCCGGCGCGGAAACATCACGAAGCAGGACATCGGCGCCATCCGCATTTTCGACAATGAGACGAAAGTGGAAATTTCCGAGCGCGTGGCCGCGGCCTTCATCGCCAACATGGCGCTCCCGAGCGGCGACAGCATCCGCGCCGAGAGATCCGGCGCGCCGACGGCGCCGCGACGCGCGCCATCGCCCGACGGCTCGAAAAGAAGCCCGAAGCCGAAGAGGGACTAAGGAACAGGGCGCGTCGCGATCCAGACGACGTGCCGGGCCCCGCCTCGTCCGCCATTGGCGCGCACCCTGATCTCCTCGACGCCGAAGCCGGCCCTGTGGAGTCGCTGGGTGAAGCGCCGGTCCGGGCCGGAAGACCATACGGCGAGGACGCCGCCGGGGCGCAAGGCGCCGCGCGCGGCGCTCAGTCCCGCCCTGTCGTAAAGACCGTCGTTGGCCTCCCGCGTCAGCCCCTCGGGGCCGTTGTCGACGTCGAGGAGGATCGCGTCATAGACGGCGCGCGCCGGGTCGATGAGCCGGCCGACATCCGTCTCCCGGATCGTGACGCGCGGGTCGGTCAGACTTGCGCCGTGGACGTCGGCCATCGGTCCGCGCGCCCACGCCACCACCGCGGGAACGAGTTCGGCGACGACGATCTGGGCCTTTGGGCCGACGGCCGCGAGCAGGGCGCGCAGGGTGAAGCCCATCCCGAGACCGCCGACGAGGATGCGCGGCGCCGGATTGGATTGAATTCTCTCGCAGGCGAGCGTGGCGAGCGCCTGCTCCGATCCGCTCAGGCGGCTGTTCATCAGCTCATTGGCGCCCAGCATGATCGAGAATTCGGCGCCCCGACGCATGAGCCGCAGCATGCCGTCGCCGCCGGGGATCTGCGCCGTGTCGATCAGGGACCAGGGAACCACGCCAAGCCTCTCCACGCCTTTGGTTTTCCACGCCCGTCGGCGCGACCCCTCGCGCTGCGCGACAGACGGGATCATCGCACGATCGGCGCGCCGCCGGAACCGGCGCCTTGGGGATAGCGGTTCTTCGCAAGGCGGGCTATCCGCATTGTGCAACGTATTGTAACGCCGACCCGACCGAGTCGCGGGGATCGCCGGCGGGCGCGCCGCGTGCGCCGGCGCACGTCGGGCCTCGGCGCCTTCGGTTATGTTTGGATCATCGACAGACGACAAAGACCCAACGGGAGCCGATCATGACCAAGCTGAGCGCCATCCTCGCCGCCATCGCCCTGACCCTGAGCGTCGGCTTCGCCACGACCGCCTCCGCGGCGCCCGAAGGCTTCAACAATTTCGACGGCGCCGCCTGCTATTGCGTCGATCCGTGACGGCGCGACGAGACGCCCGGGTGGCGAAAAATTTTCGCAAGCAATGAAACATCAAGGCGTTCAATTCATTATTCGCCTGCACGCCCCTCGGGGCGAGGCGATCGAGCGGTGGAAAGCTCCGGGGATCCGCCCCCAAAGACGGATCTTGCGACGGCCCAGCCCGACCTGGCGACGCGCCTGCGAGCTTCAGGCCGTCGCCAAAATTTTTGCCACGCGCGACAAAGGTCCCCCATCGGTTCGCCCGATGCGGGGTCTTTTCGTTTTGAGGTTCGTGTCGAACAAGCCCGGAAAAGCTCACGCTAAAGGCCGACGATCGAGATAATGAACCATCTGGATAATGTCACCGCCCTAAAACTGCCGGCTTTCGTTTTCCTATTCCGGCAGGTTCGCAAATATGGTGAAATCTATGGGGTTAGCGGAGCGCGAAAAGAAAATGGAGTCGCGCCGCGCCCTGCTGATATCCGGGAAACCTCTTTCGAGATGATAGGCGCCGATGCTGAAAGATAACTGCTCGAGCGAGGGCAAAAATCATTCTATATCGAAGAAATCAGATTTCAGACCGGAAATTGAAGGACTCCGTGCTCTGGCGGTTATTGCAGTAATCCTGAATCATTTCGACAAAGGGTTTCTTCCAAGTGGATATCTGGGGGTCGATATTTTTTTCGTGATCTCCGGCTTTGTAATTACCGCATCTTTATCCCGGTCGAGAGAAGCCGGTCTGGCAGATTTTTTGAAACTTTTCTACGTAAGGCGCATGAAGCGTCTGCTGCCGGGGCTTCTCTTGTGCGTCGCTATATCCTCTGTGCTCGCAAGCCTGCTCCTATCGGATCCACAGCTATCTTTGAGGACGGCGGTTTTTTCGGTCTTTGGCTTCTCGAATCTTTACTTGCTGCGTCAGGCTACCGATTATTTTGCGCCTTCCGCTGAAACAAACGTCTTCCTGCACACATGGTCTCTTTCGGTTGAAGAGCAATTTTACTTCTTGTTTCCGCTTTTATTTTGGCTTGGCAATACCTACATAAAAGGTCGAGGCACGGCGCTTGCAGTAGCCGCGCTTTCGGTGATTTCGCTCGGAGCTTTTATTCGTTTTTACACTGTCTACCAACCAGCCGCCTACTTCCTCATGCCGACAAGATGGTGGGAACTGGGCATAGGCTGTCTTTCTTTTCTTGCGCTGGAAAAATTCAGGGATGCCTTTCGGCATATCGAATTTCTGAGAAACAGATCGTTTTTTGTCTTGATATTGCTGATCTCATCGCTGTGGCTGCCGGTCAGTGCAGCGGTCATCGCAACTTTGATCGCTGTTGCTTCGACTGCCATTCTGATTGCGAATATCAGAGTTCAGGATACGTCCTACAAGATACTGTCTCACCCGATTCCACAATTTATCGGCGCCATCTCATACTCGCTGTATCTGTGGCACTGGGTTGTCATCTCATTGGGCAGATGGACTACGGGCGTAAACGCATGGACCGCCCCTTGGCAGTTCGCGGTTATTTTTCTGCTTGCGCTCGGCTCCTACTGGCTCGTGGAAAATCCGGCGCGTCATTCAAAATGGCCGCAGAGCAGATCGCGCACAATCGCTTACGGGTTCGCTGCGTCGGCCAGTGTCGCCATATTGATACTGTGCCTCGCGTTTCCCTTGAAGCGACCGCTGGCCGAAATAGCGCATCGCGTGAATCCGCCGGCCTACGCCGGCCTCGAAATCATGCAGCGCTCATTGCCTTGTCATACGCCGCAAAGAGTCGAGACAGCCATTCAAGACTGTTTGCTTCCTGAAAAAAGCTCTTCGAACAACATATATGTGATCGGCGACAGTCATTCATCGAATCACGTCGCCAGCATCCAGGAAGCGGTTCAAGATCGCACGGAAATAGGCGTGCGATACCTCGTCGAATACGGCTTCATCAACGATCTGGAAGGGAAGAAGTGTGCTACCGCATGTCTGGAAAACAGCATGCAGGCCCACATTGATTTCTTTTCTCATTATCTGCGATCCGGCGACGTCGTCGTGTTTTCCTGGTCGAGGGATCGCGTCGATCAGGGAGACAAGATGCCGCGAAGGCCAAACAGCCATGTTATCGACCGATTGAAAGGCAAAATTGACGTCCTCAAATCGCTTGTCCTCGCCCATCATGCCACGCTCATATTGGTGGATGACATTCCCAAGCCTTGTGGCCCAGCGATTTACTTTGAGACAGAGATCGCCCAAAGAGGAAATCTCAAAGCCTGTCAGGTGCAGGTCGAGACATCCAAATCAGATCGAGCCGGGCTCACGGAGCTATATAAATCGCTGGTGGAACCGGGTGTTGTTTACCTAGACCCCCACGACGAACTTTGTGAGCGTGGAGCTTGTTCTTTAACTTTGCAGGGCGGCAATTTGATTTATGGAGACACATCGCCTCACTTTCTCCGCTCCAACTCCGCAATCCTGAAATCGTTCTGGAAATCGACACTGGTTTCGATGCTTTCAGGGCCGGTCAAAGTGGAGCAAAGCCAGACCGCAGCGAGTCCGATTGCGCCCACGGAGGCGAATGAAGGACAGAAGCGATAACCGAAAGAATCAGGCCAGCTGACGCGCCCGATTCCCTCGACCCCTGCAAGAGACCCTGCGGCCCGCGCGCCCTCACCGAGGACGGCCATCTGCGATCGCCGGCGAGAGGCGCGGTCAATGCCCGGCCGGGCCGCGCGTTGCAGGCGGCTCGGTCTGCGCAATCGGCGTGATGGACCGGCAGTCCAAGCCGGTGGAGCCGCCCGCGCGCCTGGCGCCACTCGGTCGCGATGTCGTGGCGCCGCGGCGCCGTGGCGGCGGCGGTCGAGGCAAGCGCCGCGCAGACCCGCGCCATTCGCACGGTTTGCGCCGCGCCATTCCCTCTGGCGATCGCCGTGGCGCGCGCTAGTTTCGCCGTCTATCGAAGTGAAAAATGGGAGGTCGTCATGCGGCCCGTTTTCGTTTCTTTCGTCGCTGCTGCAACCCTGGCTGCGTCCGTGAACGCCGCCTCCGCTTCTCCCGGCATGGTGATCGACGCGGCCTATCTGCGCGCCGGACCGGCCGTCGCCTCCGCCGCCCTCGCGGAGCTCCCGGCGCAAACCTCGGTCGATGTCGGGCGCTGCATGCATGGCTGGTGCCGCGTCGCTTCGCCGGCGGGAACCGGTTTCGTCGCAGCGGCGCTGCTGGGGCCTTTACGGGCCGCCAGATATGCGTCGGCCCTGCAACCGCCGCTCGGCGCCGCCCCCACGAGCGCAGCCGCGACCGGCCCGCATTTCAACGCCAGAGGGCTGCTGTTCGTGGTCGCCGGCCTCGCCGGTCCTGCGGCGTTTCTCGTCGCCGCGCCGTCGCAATAAGCAGGAGATCGGATCGAAGCGCCGGGCGCCGAGGACAGGCGCTCCGGCGCAGAGCCCGCAAGCGGTCGTTACCCTTGCCTTGCCTCCCCTCCGCCTCACGCTCAAACGCGTCGCAAAGGCCATGGGGCGCGCGGCGTCACTCAGGCTCTAGCCCTTACGAACCGCCCCGAGCCCTTTCCAATCTTCGAGATCGAGATCGGGATGGTGGCGTCGATATTTGCCGTAAAGCGCGACACCCATCGGATCCTCGAGGATGTCCACCTTGACGCCCTTCGCGCGCAAAACTGCTTCATTTCCCGCCGCATTCGTTATGTCGCCGACCACCACGCGCTCGAACTGCCGCATGTAGAGCAGAGCCGCGCAGACATCGCAGGGACTGAGCGAGGTGTAGAGCGTCGTGCGGCTGAAATCCTGCCGCCCCGCGTCCCGGATCGCGGACGTTTCGCCATGATTATAAGGGTCGTTCCCCTGCACGAGCGTATTGTGGCCCTTGCCGACGATCTGCTTCGTCTCATTGTCGACGATGACGGCCCCGATCGGGCAGCCGCCCTCGTCATAACTCTTTTGCGCCAGCCAGACGGCGATGCGCATGAACGCCTGATCGCCTAGCTTTCTGAAGAAGTCCGCCGCGACGACGGACGGAAGGCTGCGCGTGGGAAAATGGGCGATCGCGTTGAGGATTGCATCCGTCGCCGCGGCGTCTTCCTCGATAAGGGTGGACAATGCTTCCTCCTTGCAGCGCTCCGGGGCAGAAACGCCGTTACGCCAGACACGATCAGGATTCGAGACGCATCTTCGGCAGGAGCCCGTCCCGAACGATCTCGACCATTTTTGATTGCAGCTGCGGCAGAAACGTCACTGTGTAAATTGCGCGCAGCGACGCGAGAAAATATCTGTTGCGCTGGAAGACGGACACTTCCGAAGCCGGCAGGTCGCTGAAATAGGCCTCGATGAAACTTTCGTAGAATTGCACGCCCTGCCCGGCCGGAATCTTCGTCGCCAGTTCACAGACGCCGAATTCGGGAAAAGCGTAAATGAAGCAGATGAGGCCGATATCGAAGAGATAGCCGCCACGCGAGAAATCGCCGAGGTCGATGATGAGCGCCTCGTCCTGGCGGATCATCACATTGCTGGAATGCAAATCGAAATGAACGCAATTCTCGCTGTCGGGGATGGCCTCCAGACGCTGGAGCAGATAGGCGACGTCCGACGCGTCGAGAAATGCGTCCATGCGTTTGATGTAATCGGCGAGCTGATCCTTGAGGCGCGGAAAAACCGCGGGGTCGCCCTTGATGGCGTGGACGCCTTTGGCGATCTCGGCGAGCCGGCGGGCATGGTGCTGCGTATTGGCCGGATCGGCCTTGATGATGGCGCTGAACAGCGTCGCGTCGATCATTTCATAGACGACGCCCGTGCGCGAACCGCAAGCGACGACGTCATAAGACAGGGCCGTCGGCACGCCGAGAAGAAAGGCGGCTTTGGCGAATCTCTTCTCCTTTTCGGCAATGGCGGGATCGACGCCCGCGCGATAGAGCTTGACGACGGTCTCGCGGTCCAGACGATAACAATCCCCGCAGGCGCCGCTCGAAATCAGCTCCGCGCCGTCGAGAGAAATGGACCGCGCCGCCCGGCCGACGCGCAGGATCTGGTCCAGCCCGGTGGTTTCGAAAACCGCATGGACCAGCGGCGTGACGTTGATCAGGGACAATGAATGGCCCGTCCGGGCGAGATCGCGATGCGCGATCAGCAGCACGCGAAGACCGGCGCTCGAAACATATCCGCACTCGGCCATGTCGAGGACGATCGATCGGGCGCCGGCGCCCGCGAGAGCGGATGCGAGAGATGCGCTCGTCTCCATGTCGAGACGGCCATCGAGACGCAGCAGCGCGGACGAACCCGTTTCGGAAGCGAGGATCTCGAGGCCCATGCACATCCCGCGGCTGAACACTCTTCAAAAAAGGGGGAGCACGGCGCGGCCTTGCCTTTCCTTGCCCGTCCTTTCCCTGTCGCCGGATTAACATAAAGCGAAGAGGCCCTCAAATTCGCGGGCGGGCGGGCGCGTCAGGGCGTCATCCATCGGCGGCGAAGCCGCAACTCGATTGCGGAGCGCCAGCCCGGCGTCAGCAGCCGCCGCGGCAGGCGCATGACATATCCGGCGAGAGCGTAAGCGCGGAAGAGACGCGGGCGGCGGATCAGGATCCACACGCGGCGTTCGGCGCGGCGGTTGGCCTGGCGCGCCGTCACCCCGGCCGGGAGCTTCTGGCCGAAGAGGCGTTCGGCCAGAAGCAGGTAGACGCGCAGCGGGTCGCCGACGCCGACGGCGTCGAGGCGTCTCAGTCGATCGCTCCAGTCGATCCCCGCCGCAGCGGGCGAGGCGCGCAGCTGCGCGAATTCGATCAGCGGGCGCAGCGCGCATGTGTCGGCGCGGATGATCGCGTCCTGAATCTGGTGACCGAGCGCATTGTGGAGCAGACGGTGCTCGGGCGAGGGAATCCAGAGCCGCAGGCCCTCCCATTGCGCCGGCTCGGCGGCCGCGCAGACGTCCGCGAGCGGCAGGGCCCTGGCCGACGCTTCGTCGGCAAACAGCCTTCGATGGATTTCGAAATAGCCCGCGCCGCCGGGAGGGAACAGGGGCGCGAGGTGATGATGAAAGCGGCGGTAATGCGAAAGCTCGAAGGCGCCGCCCGCGCAGCGATAGCCCGCGGCGTAAAGCGCCGCCTCGCCGCGCTCCGGATCGGCGTTGCGCAGCGCAATGTCCAGATCGCTCATCATCCGCGCGCGCGCGACGGGCGGCTGGTCCGGCAGCAAGGCGACGGCGCCCTTCAAGAGCAGCGGCTCCAGTCCCTGCGCGTTGAGAAGGCGCACGGCGTCGCGCAGGATCGCTCTCTGGCGCCGGTTCCGCGCCTCGTTGAGCCGGCGCAATTCGCCCAGGGCGGCGCGCACTTCCGGCGGCGCCCGGCGCAAGCGTCCGGTCGCTTCGAGCGCCGCGTGGAGCGCGGGCGCGACGAGCTGCGCCGCGGCCAGCGCGTAAAGGCCATGCCAGTCGAGGGGCCGCCCCTCCTCGAGCGGATCGGGACAGAGGCCGGCCGGATCGAGCAGGGCGGCGAGGTCGCGCCAGTTTTGCGGAATGTCCGCCGCCGTCATGGTGACGCCGCTGGCGCGGCGAGGGCGCGGCGAACCAGCGAGAGGCCGGCGTCGAGGTCCGGATAGGCGAGCGAAAAGGCCGGCATGGAGGAAATCCAGCGGCACAACGCGTCGAGCCGCGACTGGGTGAGATCCCGGATCACCGCTTCGGCCTCGACGAGGCCGCGCAACGCCTGTTCGGGCGTCAGCGACGACGAGCTTGGCGCCGCGCCGGGCCGATAGGCGGGGAAGAGCAGGACGCCGGGCGCGACGGCGCCGGTGAAAGGCGGGTTTCGCGGCGTCAGCAGGCGAACCGCCTGGCCGAAGCGAAAGACCTCCGGCGCCTGCGCCACATCCGGCCGGCGGCCGGCCAGCGCGCCCCAGGCGCCGCGTTTGACGCAAGCCGGCAGGCCCAGGCCGAGCGCGGCGCCGTCGGCGCGGATCGGCACGACATCGTCGCTCAGCAAGCGGAAGCCCTCGGCCTCGAGCGCCATGGCGAGCGTGGTCTTGCCAGAACCGCCGGGGGCGACGAGCAGCAGGCCGGCGCCCTGCGGCGACAGGAGGCCGGCGCCATGGACGACGAGGAGCCGATCCCTCGTGCGGCATCCGAGCTCGGCGAGGGTCGTCATCAGGGCGACGACGGCCGCGTCCCGCCCGGCGCCGGCGTCAGGCGCTCCTGGCGATCCGGTCGAAAGCCCGTTGCTGCCCCGGACCGGCTCCCGCGCGGGCGGAAACCGCTCCATCTCCGCCCCGTTGACCGTCAGCCGCCAGCGCATGGGATCGCCCGCGAGGATCACGCGATCGGCAACCGGCGCGTCGGCGCCGGCGCGCCGGCCGGTTGCGCCCAGCGGCGCCAGTAGGGGCGCGCAGAGGGCGCGCAACTCCGGGTCTTCGATGTCGGCGACGATCGCCTGCCCGGCGATGTCGAGCCGCAGAGCGAGCCGAAGGGAATGCGGCTGCGGCGGCGCCGCGCCCGGCGCCGGAAAGGCCGGCGGCGGGGGAAACACGTCGTCCCGCGCGGCCGCGACGGCGGCGTCGAGGAGACCCGCGCCGCGCCAGCTGTCGCGGAGCCGATCGAGGTGGCGCCCGGCCGCCTCGATCTCCATGCCGAAACGTCTGGCGAGCGCGTCTGCGATGGCGGCGGGCGCCACTCCGGCCGCCTGCGCGTCCCACAGGGCGCCGCTGACGGCGTCGAGCACCCACAGCCGGCGATCGCCCGGACGCGCCAGCACGCGGGCGCTCCCGAGATCGGCCCTCAGCATCGCGTCTCAGTTCGGATCGGGCGGCGGCGGATTGATCGACTGGGCGGAGGCGCGCTGCGACATCAACAGCGTCACGACCGTCGGCGGGGTGAGCGCCGCGAGCTTGCCCAGACCCGCGAGGATCGCCCGGCGCTCGGCGTCGGCCGCCTCGGGGTCGCCGGCCGCGCCGGGCGTCTCGTTTTCGCTGGCGGGATGAGCGGGATGAGTCTGGTCACGCATACGGATTGCTCCTTACCGGGGGCCTTGGCGCGCTTTCCACCGAAGCGGGAACCTGCCCGGAGCAAAGCGCGATGAAACGAGACGCCGGGGCCTCAAAAAAAGCTCTACGGCCCGAGATAGTCCCAGCTGAAGGGCCGGATCGCCGGGTTGAGGGTCACGGGATAGCCGTTGGCGTAGGCGGGATCGGTCGGGTCGATCACGCGGCCGGTGAATTTGTCGGTGAGGCGCGAGCGCGCGAGGATCGCCGGATCGCCCTCCCAGCGCAGCACCACAGTCGCGCCCGCCCTGTCGGCGCGCATCTCGAAAAGCCACTGGCCCGGCGCATTGTCGAAAGCGCGGAAGTCGGTGGCGTAATCGCCGGCCTTCGCGCCCCAGTCGGCATGGGGGAATACGAGCGTCAGCCACGGCGCGGCGAACGGCGCCATGGTCGCCAGATCGGCCCCGTCATAGCCCACGACCGAACCGGGGAACTGGCCCAGCGTCGCCCGCGCCTTGACGGCCTTCGCCGGGGTCTCGACGCGCAGCGTCACCCGCCAGCCCGGCGGCGTCTCCTGAGCCGACGCCGCCGGGACGAGCGCAGTCGCGGGGAGCGCGATGAGCGCGACGACCGCCGCGGCGATGCACGCCAACCGGGTTTTCGCCGATCTGGTCGAGGGCGTCCGGCGGGGTGGGCTCCGAAAGGTCATGGCACGGCTCGCGTTTTCAATTCGATACGCTTCGTTACATTCAGTTTCGCCGCGGCGCAAGCCCGCGATCCCGGCCGGCGGCGAGGTCTAGATCGTTGAGTTGACCGGGATCAAAAGCTCGATCGTCTGGCCGGCGCCGCCCGCGAGCACCTTCATGAAGAAGGACTGCGAATATTTCAGATTGCCGGGCGTCGTCGCGTCGTCCCAGGTGTCGTAGGAGCTGCCGTTCCAGATCCAGATCTGCTTGCTCACATAGCCGGCCGCATCGGCGGCGGTCGGCGTATAGACCGTGCCGGACGCGCCCCCGACGCGGATGCGGACCTGCGACCATGGGATATCGTAGCCGAAGGGATTGCCGAGCATCCGCGATCCCGCCGTCGTCGAACCGACCGCGACCACGACACAGCCGACGAGCGACTGGCAGCCGGAGACGCCGGTCGTGGGCGCCGCCGCCGCGCCGGCGACCGTGAGCTTGCCGTTGAGCGGCGCGGAGAAGCTCTTGATCCAGTAGCCTGCGCCGCTGCCGAGCGTGTCCGAAGAGGTCAGCAGCGTATTGCCGCTGTTGGTGGCGTTGCGCCCGTAGAGCGCCCATTGAGCGTTGTAGGTCGCGGCCGAAAGATTGGCGGTCGGGGCGTTGCCGAGCACGCTGGCGACGCTCGCCGGGCTGGCGCTCGCCGCGCAGGGCGTCGCGAACTGCCGCCAGTCCCCCGCCGTATAGGCGAGGCCGTCGCCGCAGTCCGTTCCCGAGGTCATGACGCGGTTGGTTCCGTCGAGCGAGACGGAAACGAAGCGGCCGCTGCCATAGGCGACGCCCGTCCAGACGTTGGCCGCGATCCCGGTGCGGGCGGTCCAGGCAATCCCGTCCGGGCTCGTCATCACCCGATTGCCGCTCCCGCTGGTGGCGACCGCCACGAACTGTCCGGCGCCATAGGTGACGCTTCTCCAGTTGTTGTCGACGGGGGACCGGCTGGTCCAGGCAATTCCGTCGGGGCTCGTCATCACGCGGTTGCCCGCCCCGGAGTTCGAGACCGCCACGAACAGGCCGGCGCCATAGGCGACGCCATACCAGTTGTTGCTTGCCGCCGCCGTGCGGGCGGTCCAGGCAATCCCGTCCGGGCTCGTCATCACAGCGCCGGAGCCGCCGACCGCCACGAACAGGCCAGCGCCATAGGCGACGCTCGCCCAGCCGTTGCTTGGGACGGCGCGGCTGGTCCAGGTGATCCCGTCCGGGCTCGTCGCCGCAAGGCCGCCGCCGCCAACCGCTACGAACAGGCCATTGCCATAGGCGGCGCCCTGCAAATTGACCGATGCGGCCATCGTGCGGGTGGTCCAGGTAATCCCGTCCGGGCTGGTCATCGCCCTCGTGCTGCCAACCGCCACGAACAGGCCAGCGCCATAGGCGATCCCACGCCAACTATTGCTCACCGAGGCGGTCCGGCCGATCCAATCGACGCCCGTCGTCGCCCGCGCCGGGAACGCGCCGAGGAGCGCAAGGAGAGCCGCGACGACGAGCGCCGGCCATCGCGTTTTCGTCAAAAGCGGCCGGCCGGATGCGCTCGGGAAAATCATGACAAGGCTCGCGGTTCGAGGACAGTCCCGCCCGGCTGGACCCAGCGCCGAAGCCGGACGGAGAAAGACGTGGCGTGATACGCCCCGTTACATTCAGTTTCGCCGCGGCGCAAGCCCGCGCTCCAGATCGGCGGCGCGGTCTAGATCGTTGAGTTGACCGGGATCAAAAGCTCGATCGTCTGGCCGGCGCCGCCCGTGAGCACCTTCATGAAGAAGGACTGCGAATATTTCAGATTGCCGGGCGTCGTCGCGTCGTCCCAGGTGTCGTAGGAGCTGCCGTTCCAGATCCAGATCTGCTTGCTCACATAGCCGGCCGCATCGGCGGCGGTCGGCGTATAGACCGTGCCGGACGCGCCCCCGACGCGGATGCGGACCTGCGACCATGGGATATCGTAGCCGAAGGGATTGCCGAGCATCCGCGATCCCGCCGTCGTCGAACCGACCGCGACCACGACACAGCCGACGAGCGACTGGCAGCCGGAGACGCCGGTCGTGGGCGCCGCCGCCGCGCCGGCGACCGTGAGCTTGCCGTTGAGCGGCGCGGAGAAGCTCTTGATCCAGTAGCCTGCGCCGCTGCCGAGCGTGTCCGAAGAGGTCAGCAGCGTATTGCCGCTGTTGGTGGCGTTGCGCCCGTAGAGCGCCCATTGAGCGTTGTAGGTCGCGGCCGAAAGATTGGCGGTCGGGGCGTTGCCGAGCACGCTGGCGACGCTCGCCGGGCTGGCGCTCGCCGCGCAGGGCGTCGCGAACTGCCGCCAGTCCCCCGCCGTATAGGCGAGGCCGTCGCCGCAATCCGAGCCCGAGGTCATGACGCGGCTGGTTCCATCGAAGGAGACGGAAACGAAGCGGCCGTTGCCATAGGCGACGCCCATCCAGGTGGTGGCCGCGGGCGCGGTGCGGGCTGTCCAGGTCACGCCGTCCGGGCTCGTCATCACGCGGGGGCCGGTGCCGGCGTAGGCAACCGCCACGAACAGGCCGTTCCCGTATGTAACCGAGCGCCAACTGGAGGCGAGGCCGCTCCGGCTGGTCCAGGTCGTCCCGTCCGGGCTCGTCATGACCGCGCCGTTGGTTCCAACCGCCACGAACAGGCCGGCGGCATAGGTGACGCCATAGCATGTGCTGCTGAGTGCGGAGGTGCGGCTGGTCCAGGAAATCCCGTCGGGGCTCGTCATCACGACGCCGCTGACGCCAACCGCCACGAACAGGCCGGCGGCGTAAGTGACGCTTTGCCAGCCGCCGCCAGAAGCTGGCGTGCGGCTGGTCCAGGTGACCCCGTCCGGGCTCGTCATCACGCCGCCGCCGCTGGCGACCGCCACGAACAGGCCAGCCCCATAGGCGACGCCGTACCAATTGTTGGATGGGACGGTGCGGCTGGTCCAGGTGACCCCGTCCGGGCTCGTCGCCGTGGAGCTGGCGCCAACCGCCACGAACTGGCCGGCGGCGTAGGTGACGCCATACCAGGTGCTCAAGGGAAACGTGCGGCTGGTCCAGACGACCCCGTCCGGGCTCGTCATCAGCGTGGAGCCACTGCCAGTCGCCACGAACAGGCCATTGCCATAGGTCAGCGCACGCCAGGGGGCGGCGATTCCGGTCCGGGCGGTCCAGTCGACGCCCGTCGTCGCCCGCGCCGGGAACGCGCCGAGGAGCGCAAGGAGAGCCGCGACGACGAGCGCCGGCCATCGCGTTTTCGTCAAAAGCGGCCGGCCGGATGCGCTCGGGAAAATCATGACAAGGCTCGCGGTTCGAGGGCATCCCCGCCCGGCTGGACCCAGCGCCGAAGGCGCACGGAGAAAGACGTGGCGTGATACGTCCCGTTACAATCTGTTTCGTCGCGGCGCAAGCCCGCGCTCCAGATCGGCGGCGCGGTCTAGATCGTTGAGTTGACCGGGATCAAAAGCTCGATCGTCTGGCCGGCGCCGCCCGTGAGCACCTTCATGAAGAAGGACTGCGAATATTTCAGATTGCCGGGCGTCGTCGCGTCGTCCCAGGTGTCGTAGGAGCTGCCGTTCCAGATCCAGATCTGCTTGCTCACATAGCCGGCCGCATCGGCGGCGCTCGGCGTATAGACCGTGCCGGAAGAGCCGCCGACGCGGATGCGGACCTTCGACCATGGGACATCGTAGCCGAAGGGGTTGCCGAGCATCCGCGATCCCGCCGTCGTCGAACCGACCGCGACCACGACACAGCCGACGAGCGACTGGCAGCCGGAGACGCCGGTCGTGGGCGCCGCCGCCGCGCCGGCGACCGTGAGCACGCCATTGACCGGCGCGGAGAAGCTCTTGATCCAGTAGCCCGCGCCGCTGCCGAGCGCGGCTGAAGAGGTCAGCAGTGTATTGCCGCTGTTGGTGGCGTTGCGCCCGTAGAGCGCCCATTGGGAACCGTAGGTCGCGGCCGAAAGATTGGCGGTCGGGGCGTTGCCGAGCACGCTGGCGACGCTCGCCGGGCTGGCGCTCGCCGTGCAGGGCGTCGCGAACTGCCGCCAGTCCCCCGCCGTATAGGCGAGGCCGTCGCCGCAATCCGAGCCCGAAGTCATGGCCCGGCTGGTTCCGCTCGAAGCGGCCGCGACGAAGCGGCCATTGCCATAGGCGAGGCCGAACCAGTTGTTGTTGGCGGCCGAGACGCGGCTGGTCCAGGTCACGCCGTCCGGGCTCGTCATCACCCGGTTGCCCGTCCCGGAGTTGGACGTCGCCACGAACAGGCCGGCGCCATAGGAGACGCCCACCCAATTATTCGCCGCCGCCGCCGTTCTGCCCGTCCAGCTCGTCCCGTTCGCGCTGGTCATCACCCGCAGGCCTGAGCCGCCGCCGCCGCCGACCGCCACGAACACCCCGCTGGCGTAAGTGACGGCATACCAGTTGTCGTTCGAGGCCGACGTGCGGAGGGTCCAGGTCACGCCGTCGGGGCTGGTCATCACGCGGTCGCTGGCGCCGCTTGCCGCCACCGCCACGAACAGGCCATTCCCATAGGTCACGTCGAACCAGGAGTAGTCCGCGGCCGAGACGCGGCTGGTCCAGTTCGTCCCGTCCTCGCTCGTCATCACCCGGTTGCCGGAGCCGCTCTGGGCGACCGCCACGAACAGGCCATTGCCGTAAGTGACGCTGAGCCAGTCGTTGTCGGCCGCCGATACGCGGATCGTCCAGTTCACGCCGTCCGGGCTCGTCATGACCCGCGAGCCCGTTCCGGTTTGGCCGACCGCGACGAACAGCCCGAGGCCGAAGGTCACCGACCGCCAGTTGTTGGCCGCGGCGGCGGTCCGGCTGGTCCATGTGACGCCGTCGGCGCTCGTCATCACCGCGCCCGAGGCGCCGACCGCCACGAACAGACCATTGCCATAGGCGACGCTATACCAGGCGGCCGAGTCGTTCGCCGAAGCCCTCGAGGTCCAGGTGGTCCCCGTGGCGGCGAGCGCCGAAACGGCGGAAAGCGGGCCGATGAGGCAAAGGACCGCCAGCGCCGACAGCGCCAGACAGGACGAAAGGGCGCGCCTCGAAGCGATCCAGAGCAGGCGGGAGGCGTTCGTGCGGCGACGGGTCATGCAAAAGGGCTCCGGAACGGCCATTCTCGCCGGATGGGAACGGCAGAGGGGGAAAGGCGGGGGCGGACAGAAACACGTTACTTTTTGTTGCGAGAAATGCATGAATTCGGGGGAAAGGCAACGGGTCCCGTGACGCGGCTTGCGGGCGTTGCGTCCCCGCGCCCGCCCGCCCAGAATGTCGGGGGCGCGCGCCGTCACGATCGGCCCGCGCCCATCGGAAGGACCGTCATGGACGAACTCGCCGTCGCCAGGGGGTTGCATGTGCTCGCCGTCGTTCTCTGGATCGGCGGCGTCGGCTTCGTGACCACCGTGCTCTTGCCCGCCGTGCGCTCGATGGTCGAACCGGCCGAACGCATCGGCTTCTTCGACGCGCTCGAGCGCCGCTTCGCCTGGCAGGCCCGCGCGACCACGCTGCTTGCCGGCGCGACGGGCTTCTACATGACCGACCGGCTCGATCTTTGGGACCGTTTCCGCGCGCCGGCCTTCTGGTGGATGCACGCCATGGTCGGCGTGTGGGCGCTTTTCACGCTCATGCTCTTCGTCGCCGAGCCGCTCTTTCTCCACCGCCTGTTTCACGCCCGCGCCAAGGCCGACCCCGAGGCCACATTCTCGCTCATCGAGCGCATGCATCGCGTGCTGCTCGCCGCAGGTCTCGTCACCGTCTTCGGCGCCGTCGCGGGCGCGCACGGCCTCGCGTTTTTTCGCTAGGACAATGAGGCCGACCGCTCGCCCGCCCGCCTCACCGGACCGACGCTATCGAGAGAGCAGCTCGCCCATGCACGGGATGTGCTGGCGAGGGAAGGGCGCGGGACGCATGTCGATCTGCGGCTCGAGGACTATCGCGACGTCGCCGGCGTCTTCGACCGCATCGTTTCGATCGAGATGATCGAGGCCATCGGGCGAGACTATTGGCCGGTCTATTTCGCGACCTTGCGCGAGCGCCGGAGCCGCGTCATTTTCCTTCAGCCGGAGACAGGCGGCTGTTCAGCATGTCGGCGATCTTTCGCAAGGTCGCGAGATCGTCCTCGGCGAGGCGGTCGAAATCGACGTTGATCAGCGCGCCGGGGCGCTGATAATGAAGGACGTCGGCGCCGGCCGCGGCGTCGGCGCCCACGGCCAGCACGCGATACACGCGGACCGGCTTGGCGAAGCCCTTGACGGTGATGGGCTCCAGTTCTTCCGACGGGATCTCGTCCTTCACCAGCGAATAGGTTTCGTGCCCGATGAGCACGCCGCCGAGTTCCGAATGGGACTGCAGCCGCGCCGCCAGATTCACCTCTCCGCCGATCACGGTGTAATCCATGCGATCTTCGCTGCCGAAATTGCCGACGGTGCAGAAGCCCGTATTGACGCCGATGCGCAACTGAAACGGGTTCTCTGCGCCGAGGCCGCGCCACTCGCGCTGGAGCGCGCGCATGCGCGATTGCATGGCCATGGCCATGCGCACGCAGGCGAGCGCGTCCTCCCTGACGCCCCGCGTTTCCGGGTCTCCGAAAAATGCGAGGATGGCGTCGCCGATATATTTGTCGATCGTCGCGCCGTAAGAGAGCGCGATCTTGGACATCTCGGTCAGATAATGGTTCAGAAAGCCGGTCAGCTCCTCGGATTCGAGCGCGTCCGTCGTGCGCGTGAAATCGGCGATGTCGGAAAAGAAGATGGTGAGCTTTTTCCGCCGGGCGCAAATTTCTCCCGACTGCTCGCCGCTGAAGATCGATCGATAGATCTGCGGCGACACATATTTCGACAGCTTGACGGACAGATCCTCGAGCTTCGCATTGGCTTCCGACAGCCTGTGCTGGGCGAGCCAGCGCTCGGTGATGTCGGTCAGGGCGCCCTGCCAGTGCGTGATCGTCCCATTCGCGTCTCGGATCGCCACCGTGCGGTCGTGAATATGATGCACCGCGCCATCCGCGGCGATGAGGCGGTAGTCCTGTTCGAACACATCCTCGTCGCCCTCGATCATGCGCAAGACCTCCTGCAGCACGCGCGGCCGGTCGTCGGCATGCACGAAATCGGGAAAATTGAAGCGTCCCATTTTGCAATCCTCGACAGAGTAGCCGAAGCGCGTGACGTTTCTCGAGGTATAGACCCGCGGCGCGCCCTCGATGGCGAGCGCTCTGTAGATCACGGTCGGGCTCTGCTCGACGATGATGTTGGCGTATTCCAGCTCCTGCTCGATCCGCCGGCGCTGGAGAACGGTGGCGAGCTGATCGGCCGCCGTCTTGAAATTCTCGATGAGGCCGCTGACCGCGCGCCGGTCGAGATAGAAGACGAAGAGGGCGATGACGCCGTCATTCGCGGCGATCGGCTGCACATAGACGGACAGACGCCGCGCATGGGCCGGCGGCGCGGCGCATCGCTGCGCGGCGTCGATCAGCGTCTCGACGTCATCCGCCCACAGCGCGCGGCGCGTTCGCCACGAAAGCCCGATCGGGCTCCTGTCCATCTCATGGGAGGTTTCCCGTTGCGCCGCCGCGAAGGGCGTCCAGCCCGGATGCCCGTCGTCGACGACCGAACAGAGCGCAAGCTTCGAATCCGTATGGTCCGGCGTCCAGGCTTCGCCGTAATCGGCGTTCAGCACGCGGCAGGCGTAACGCAGCGTCTCCGTGATCGCCGTCTCGTAATCGGGCGCCTCCGAAATGGCCACGCCGACTTTGTGCAGCAGGCTGAGCGAGCGCTCCGCGCGCCGTCGCTCGGTCACATCGACCCCGACCGCCGCCCATCGGGGCGCGCCATCCCCGCCGACACGCGGCGCCACATGCGTTTCGAGGCAGAGCCTGCGCCCGTCGGCGGCGTCGACCCGCAGGTCGATGATGAAGGGCGCGCCATCCCGCGCCGAATTCTCCAGCGCCCGCGCGAAAGCGTCTGCGTCCTCGCCCTCCAGCCAGTCGCGCCCCGCGCGCGCGGCGACGCCCATCGCCTCCCGCAATCCGCCGGTCACATCGAAAAAACGAACGGCTCCGTCCGCGTCCCGGCCGCATTCGAAGATCAGGCCGGGATGGTCTTTGGCCCAGCCGGCCTGCGTCTCATCATCGCTCATTGTCTGTGGACCTATCGGGCAGGTTGCAGGAGGAGAGGTCGAGTGTAACACACCGTCACGCGCGCTGGCGCCGGCGCCGGGCTGCGCGCGCCTTGCCGCGCCTGGCGGATCGGCTCGCGTCTCGACATTACCGCTTGGCTCGAATGGGTCCTCGCCTGCTTGAATCGCAGTTCAGAGGCCAGCCAACTGCGCGGGTGGAAAAGCGCGCCGGTCGGCGAACGTCGGCGCCGCCGCTTCTTTCGCTCCGACTCCTTCGCCCGGTTTCGATATGCTGCCGGAACGCGGCGGGCCGGTCGCGCGCTTTCGAGTGAGAGGACAAGGCCGCGGCCCATCGACCGTCGCACGCCATAGTTCGAGGCTGACCATGCACATCAGGCGCTTCGCCCTGCTCGCGGCCGTTTCGACGACACTGGCGTCGGCGCTTGCGCCGCCGGTGTCCCACGCCGCCGGAGACGTCGATTCCCTTCGGATGCGGGCGGCGAATTCGGAACCGCAAAACTGGCTCGCCCTCGGACGCGACCAGAACCAGACCTATTATTCTCCCCTGTCTCAGATCGACGCCGGCAACGTCGGCCGTCTCGGGTTTGCCTGGGCCTATGATCTCGGCGCCGCGCGGGGTCAGGAAGGGACCCCGATCGTCGTCGACGGCGTGATGTATGCGTCGAGCGCATGGGGTTACGTCTATGCGATCGACGCCTCGACAGGGAAAGAGCTGTGGCGTTTCGACCCCAGGGCCGACCCGCGCGCCGCGCGCAACCCCTGCTGTGACCTCGTCAACCGTGGCGTGGCGGTCTGGAAGGGCAAAGTGCTCGTCGCCTCCGTCGACGGGCGTCTCCACGCCCTCGACGCGGGAACCGGCAAGGAGCTTTGGAGCGCGGATACGATCGTCGACCACACGCTCCCCTATTCGAGCACCGGCGCCGTTTATGTCGCCGGCGATCTCGCGGTCGTCGGCAACAGCGGCGCCGATATGAACAAGGGCGGCGTGCGCGGTTACGTTTCCGCCTATGAGATCGAGACGGGCAGGCTCGCCTGGCGCTTTTACACCGTCCCCGGCGCGCCGGGCCGGCCGCCCGAGGACGAGGCCATGGCGCGCGCCGCCGCGACATGGAGCCCGAATCGATCCCCCGACTATCAGGGCGGGGGAACCGCCTGGGACGGCTTCGCCTATGACGACGATCTCAAGCTCGTTTATTTTGGAACCGCCAACCCCACGCCCTATGATCTGAGGCTGAGCGCGGGACCGTCGAAGGATGCGCTCTTCACAGCCTCGATCCTCGCCTTGCACGCGGACACGGGCCGGCTCGCCTGGCATTATCAGACGACGCCGGGAGATCACTGGGATTTCGACGCGACGCAGAAGCTCGTTCTCGCCGATCTGCCCATCGGCGGCGCAACGCGCGCCGTCCTCATGCAGGCCAACAAGAACGGCTTTTTCTTCGTTCTCGACCGCCGCACGGGCGAACTGATTTCTGCAAAGCCCTACACCTTCACGAATTGGGCTACGGGCATCGACGCCAGGACCGGGCGACCGAACCTTTCGAGCGACGCCGACTGGTATTCCGGGCCGAAAAACGTCTACCCCTCCTGGGCGGGCGGACACAGTTGGCAGCCCATGTCGTTCAGCCCGTCGACCGGCCTCGTCTATATCCCCGTCATAGACGCGCCGAGCATATGGATCGATCTCCAGCACAATGGCGGGCGCATTCGCTTCGTCAACGGCTTCCTTTCCGCCTTGGGCCTTTCGCCGGACGCGTCCTATGACCCGGCGGCGCTCGCGCCGCTTTATGGGCCGTTGCCGGACCGCAAGAGGCTCGAGGCCGGGCGCAAGGTCAGGCTCGTGCGGGAGCTCATGAGGGCTTGGGACCCCGTGGCGCAAAAGCTCGTGTGGGAGCAGGAGACGAGCTCCGGCATGCGCGGATATGACGGCGGCGCGATGAGCACCGCCGCCAATCTCGTCTTCCAGGGCTGTGGCGACGGCGCATTTCGAGTCTATGCCGCCGATACGGGAAAAATCCTCAAGACCATTCAGACCGGAAGCCATATCATGGCGGCCCCGATCGCCTATGCGGTCGATGGCGTTCAGTATGTCGCCGTCCAGACCGGTTACGGCGGAACCGGCTTCGGCGTCGGCGAGATCCCGCCCTCGAGCGCGGCGTCGAAATTCGAGAATTCGAATCGCATCCTCGCGTTCAAGCTCGATGGCGGCGCGCTCCCCATGCCGCCGCCGCGCCGCGACGCGCCCTTCCCCAGACCGCCCGCCCGCAACGCCACGCCGGCGCAGATTCGATCCGGGGAGGCGGCGTTCATCGGCGAATGCTCGCGCTGCCATGCCTTTGGCCCGAATATCACGCCGGATTTGAGAAAGATGACCGAGGCGACCCACGCCCTCTTCAGGGACATTCTGCTCGGCGGCGCTCTCGCCTCGCAAGGAATGGTGCCTTTCGACGACATTTTGAGCGAGACGGACGTCGAGAACATCCATGCTTACATCATCGACCAGAGCTGGCAGGCCTACGACCGGCAGGACGCGTCGAAGGCGGGGCTCGGGAACGGCGCAGGGCGCAAATGAAACAGGGCGCCAAACAGGTCGCCAAGCCGCTGCCGGATTGTTGCGCAGGGGCTGAAGCGGCTTACCTGATAGGGGCCCGATGAAAGGTCGGCGTTCCTGACGAGAGACGCGGCGATGACCATCACCCTCGACCATACGATCGTCCCTGCTCACGACAGGCAGGATGCGGCGCGCTGGTTCGCCGAGGTTTTCGGTTTGCCCCAGGAGGAAAAGAGCGGCCATTTCGCGCCCGTGCGCGTCAACGAAACGCTGACCCTGCTGTTCTCCGACGCCGCCGCGTTCGACGCCCATCATTATGCGTTCCACGTCGGCGACCTCGAATTCGACGCCATTTTCGACCGCGTGAAACAAAAAGGCGTGGTCTTCGGGAGCGCGCCCTGGAGCCGGGACGACGGAAAGCTCAACGACTGGGGCGGCGGCCGAGGCGTCTATTTCGAAAGCCCCGACGGCCATCTCATGGAGCTGATGACCGCCCGCCAGTGACCGGGCGTGCGCCGGCGCACCTACGATCCGATCGGCGCGCGTTCCGAAATCGTATCCTCTGCGGGTGATCCGCGACTTGGCCAACGAGGCCCTCGCCGCTCTGGCCGGGGAGTTTTCGACGCTCCACGCCTCGGCAGGCCGGCCTTCTATACCGCCGGAGAAGTTGCTGCGCGCCATGCTGCTGCAAGCCTTCTACTCAATCCGCTCTGAGCGCCTGCTCATGGAGCAAGCGAGCCGCAGAATTCATGCTCCAAAGTGCATAACACCATCTAGCTTTTACAATAGTGTATTGCAAAGGCGCAGATCATCGAAGCGTGTGCTAAAAAACATTTTACTCCGAACCGTATTGTAAATGAGCAAGGTGAATTTAGGTTTTGAGAGTGAGGAGCTTTGTACTCAGAGAATTGAGGTGGCCAATGTCAATGATGAGGCGCCCTCTCCTTGCCACAGTCTGTATCGCTCTGAGCAGCTTAGCCCTTCCTTCGATCGGCTACGCCGATACCTGCCCTTGGGGTGGGGATAACTCGCAATCGATCCAGTGCTTCGATTGCATGGTGCGGATATGGACGCCGCAAGGATGGAGGCTAATGAACGGTTGCACACGACGCTCGCATCCGTTCAATGCATTAACTTTGGGAAGAAGTTCTTCGCAGTTCTAGGCAAGCCTGTCCCGTTATCCGCATATGTGCGTCAGAGACAGCAGGAGTGTCGAAGCGAGCTGCGATAACGCCAGAGACTGGAGCTGCTGAGTGGAAACCGCGCAAGTCTGCGCACACGTTTGGGTTTGCCCAGATAACGGGAGAAAAGGGTAATGTTGAGATTAAACTTACTTGGGCTCTTGTTTATCGCCCTTGCGGGCACGGGATCTGCCCTTGCTCGGGATTGTCGCTGCTATGACCGTCAGGCAATCTTTCCCTCAACCCCGCGGTCGGTCCGGTCGGGCTCGTTAGCGGGTGGCTATTGGGGATACCCTCCATTGCGTAATGCAAGGCCTCAGGACCCCTCAGGCGGGATCGTTTTGGAGGGCGCGGCGGGAGCAGGCGCGCCGGATGGGGACTGAACTTTCATTGCATCAGTTTTGAAATTGGGACACTTTCGGGCCGCTATGTTTCATATGATGACATGACCTTCGCGGCGGCCTCACGCCGCGGACTTCCGTTGAGTGCAGGGCTTTTAAAACGCAGGTCTCCGACGTGGTGCGTTCGGCTTGGTTGGCAGCTTTGCCCCCAGCTCTGTAATTTCCGCGGACACCCTCTTGCGGGCTATGATTACTGTATTAGCTTTAGCGATGTCCCGACCTTACCCTCGAAAACGGAGCGACAACTGCGAGTCTGATCTCCTGCCGGATTAAGGCTTGTGTCCAGATTTGATCACCCGCTTGACCCTAAAACCAAAGTAGGGCTCGTGGGGCGTGCGCCTGCCAAGCGCCGAGTGCGGGCGCCGCTCGTTGTAAAAGGCCGGATATCGGCTGATGGAGGCGCGCGCCGCGGGCACGGTGTCGTAGGCGCGCAGATAGACCTCCTCATGTTTCACGCTGCGCCACATCCGCTCGACCGCAACATTGTGGCGCCGAGCCCCTTGCCGTCCATGCTGATGGCGACTTTCGCATCCAGCAGCACGCTCGTGAAGTCGAGGCTGTTGAACTGGGTGGACTCAACGATTTCGGGTCGTCGGGCCGAACGGAAACGGATTGGCCCGCGGATCGTAGGCGGCGTTCAGGGTTTGCCGCCCGGAAACATCAACCGTCGAAGATGATTTCTCTTGCGCTTCCAGCAACTAACCTTAATGCAAGCGCCAGTGGAGCGCAATCAGGCGAGCGCGTGCATGGCGGCGCTCGCCGTGACTCCTCGTGGGCCGGGATTCAACCGAGAGATCAGCTCAGCAATTCCAATCTCTCGCGATATCACAACCTCCCGCGCTTTGAAGCGGCGGCGAGTACTGGAAAGGCGGCGGCGCGCGGAACACTACTACCGGCTGCGCGACATAGCCATAACTAGGCGCGCTATGAGCGCGCGCCGCGCTGTGACGGTGGGAAACGCGCGCGAGAGTCTCTGTAGGCGACATGCCCGCGCCCACACACGCCGCAATTACTGCTATGGCCATTCTGCGACCTGAGATAATAGACATTTTAGCCTCCAACAGGCAGAGCTCGCCACTGGCGATGATGATCTTGGTCTCCTAAGAGACATGTAAAAAGCGTACCACTCGCTTTATTGAGACCACCACTAAAATCTTCTTTACTTATTGATCGTCCTGAAGAACCTGATGACGCGCCTTTGCAGCTCAGTTCTCGACTGTACAGATACAACGCGTCGCTGTCGCAGGCGGAGCCAACGCCGGAATCGACAAACTTCGGCGCTTTTCGATTATGGATCGCGCCACGAATAGCCGCGCCGCTCGCAAGCGTTCACGAGTTTCCATCCGTGCGGCGTCCAAACCCGCACCATGCAATCGAAGCAACGTATAGACTGCGAGTTATCGCCACCCCAAGGGCAGGTGTCAGCAAGGAGGACCGACGGAGAGGTCGATCCGATCACGGCCACACAGACCGAGGTGAAAATACCGCGCTTCCTAGCCAGTGACATTGGCCACCTCGATTTCCGACTGCTTATATAGAATCTCAATGATACCTAATACGACCCTGTTACTTGGCAACAAGACTGTATGAACGTTTTTTGATGGCCCGACTCTCTCGCCTCCGTCCTCTGCAGTCTTTCCGGTTGAGAGCGCCTGAGATCACTCCCGGCGCAATCTGGGACAAGCCTGGCGCGCACTATAGTTTGATGACAGCACGACGACGATGGAAGCGCATCATGGGCGCGTCGATATTAAAGTATTTTTTAATATCGGCTCCCGCCGCCTTGATGACGCCGGCATCCATGATGCGAAACCTCGGCGCATCCAGATCGACTAGCAAGTTTTACAATACCTGCGCTCGGATCTTCAAAATCGAAGATATCCTGCGTGTCCACTCTGATCTTCACGCCGGAGATTCGACGCCATTTCCGATTTGTGACAGTCATATGACAATTGAGATTGCATTCAGACAGGCTCACCGCCAGATACAATCTGGACACATCTTCACGATTGCATGCATGTTCTTCGTTGTAACCGACTTATTCATCACCTCTAAAAAGAATTTTAGTATATCGCCTTCCGACCTTTGGATATCGCTCTCCCCGACAACCTTTGCTCTGGCTGCATTTCCAGGGGTTATCGATGACCAACACCATCCGTCGGAAGAGGCTAAAGGCGAGCGCCTGCCTGCTCGCCTTGACATTGCCCACGCAGGCGCACGCAGATACGACAGCCGACGAAATACGGCTCCTCAAGGCCCGGCTCAAACAGCTCGAGGCGAAGGTAAACGAACAAGACCGGGCGGCTAAAACGCAGAAGGCGCGCGCGAACACCGATAAGGCCGAAGGCGCGAAGCCTGCCCTTGCTGGCCTTCCCGGACCCGATCATTTCTATTTCAAAGGGTTGGAGATGACTCCAGCTGGCTTCTTCGCGATGGAAACGGTCTATCGCGACCACTGGATGGGCGCCGATGTCAACACCCCGTTCCAAAATATTCCCTACGGCTTTACTGCCCCCAGCCACACATCCGAATGGCGGGCGACCGCGCGCTCAACGCGTCCAGCTTTGATGATCAAGGCCGATATCGACAAGCAGACGCATCTCATGGCCTATGGAGAGGTAGACTTTCTGGGCGCCGCTCAAACGGCGAACTCGAACACGAGCAATTCCTACAATCTACGTTTGCGTCAGGCATATGGGAATGTCGATTTCGAGCAATATGGCCTTCACGTAGCGGCGGGTCAGATGTGGTCGATGGTCACGATGAACTCGGTCGGAATACGTCCAGACACATCTCTCCAGCCGCCGGTCATCGACCATCAATATATGCCTGGCTATAATTGGGCGCGACAACCCGGCATACGCATCACCAAGGATTTCAACAAACAGTTCTGGGCGGCTCTGTCGCTCGAAAGCAGCGCAACGACATATGTCA
This sequence comes from Methylocystis sp. IM3, assembly GCF_038070105.1. Taxonomy (NCBI): domain Bacteria; kingdom Pseudomonadati; phylum Pseudomonadota; class Alphaproteobacteria; order Hyphomicrobiales; family Methylocystaceae; genus Methylocystis; species Methylocystis sp. IM3. The sequence continues at coordinate 65,769 of NZ_JBBPBZ010000006.1, forward strand.
TGCCGGGCGCGCCATTCATCGGCACGACGGCGCTGCCCTTTATTGGAACGCCAATTCTATTGGCCGCCCCCGCCGGCGGCGGCCTTTTCAACCCCTCCGTTCCTTATTCCTTCACGCGCATGCCGGACATGATCGGCAAACTGGCCTGGGATGGGGAATTGGTGGATCACAAGATTCATATCGAGGGCTTCGGACTTCTGCGTGACGTGACGGGTCGCGCCTATTGGGGCAATCATAGCCAGTGGGGCGGTGGCGGCGGCGGCGGCATCGTCGTCCAGGTGATCCCGAAGCTGCTCGATTTTCAGGCGTCCGGCATGATTGGCAATGGCATCGGCAACTATGGATCTGGCGGTCTTCCAGACGCAACCTATCAGCTCTCGGGCGCCCCGCTGCTCATCAACGAACGCATCGCCATGGCCGGACTTACCCTCCACGCGACGCCGCAGACAGACCTCTATGCATTTGTCGGCGGGGAATTTGCGAGCAAGAGCCCACAATGGAGCGCAGTCGGCAACACGCTTTTTGTCGGCGGCTATGGCAACCCGCTTTACAACAATGTCGGCTGCGGCTTCGAAAGTGAAGCGGCGCTGAACGGCGTGTGGACCAACGCCGCCGTATTTCCTTGCTCCGGGCAAACCAAGTCGCTTCGCCAACTCACGGGTGGCGTCTGGCACACGGTCGCTCAGGGCCCCTTCGGAAAGATCAGAGCCGGCGCGCAATATTCCTACACCGTAAGAGACGCTTTCGTTGGTTGGGGCGGGACACCGAGAGGCGCCGAAAACATGGTTTACACGAGCCTTCGCTATTATCCGTTCGACGGGCCATCCGGCATTTTAGCTACGATAAAGTAATTATCCGCGCCGCCAAATGAAATCGAGCTCCCGGCTTTGCGCCGGGCGCTCCGGATCAGAGATTGCGCCCCTCTTGCTTGAAGATCAGCTCGAAAATGCAGCCGGGCAAGCCATCCCTTATCTCGATCTCGAAGCCATGCAGCTTTCCGATGGACGCAACCAGGGCGAGTCCGAGCCCCGTTCCCGGCGTATCGCTGCGTTCTGGGTCCCGGTAGAAGCGCTGGAATACATTTGAGCGGCGATCATTGGGTATTCCGAGTCCCGTATCGCGAATTCTCACCACGGGGTTCTGTGCTCGCTTGCAAAGTGTTATTTCGATCAGGCCCGGCGCGGGCGTGAACTTGATTGCGTTGTCGATCAGGTTGGAGACCGCCTCCATCAAAAGCTCCCTGTCGCCCTGCACGGGCAGCGGACCATCCGCATGCAAGGTTAGCTTCAGCCCTTTGCTGCTGGCGAGGGGCTCGTAAAAGTCAAAGAGCTCCGTTGCAATCTCCAGAAGATTGACTTCGCGGAAATAAGCTCGACTTCTACCTGCTTCAATCCGCGCGGCGCGAAGCATTGCTGTCGTCGTTGCAAGCATCTGATCGACGCCACTGGCGGCCAAACTAATTGAATCACGCAGATCCTCGGGCAGGCTAACGGCGTTTTGAGCGATCTCGAGGTGAGCCCGAACTCGACAAAGCGGGGTTCGGAGATCATGGGCTATGTGGTCTCCAACGTGGTGCAACTCGCTTATCGCCCGCTCGAGTTCTTCCAACATCTCGTTAACAGACATGGAAAGACTATCCAGCTCGTCATTCGCGGAGCTTAGATGCAAGCGCCTTTTGAGATGCCCTGACTTGATGTCATCCAAGCAGGATTGCGCATCTTTTAGACGGCCTTTGATTTGGCGGCTGACAATCGCGCCAATTCCGACGAAAACTAGAGATACCGGGATCACACCCTCGACCAACGCGTTTCTTACAATCTTATCTAGCTGAATGACCTCAGGCGTGTCGCGGCCAATCACCAGAATGCGTTGATCAGGCAAACGGATGCCGACATAGATCATCTGGCTTTCATCGCCGTTAGACCGATTGGCCCTGTTGACTAAAAGAGCTTTTCCGTCCAGGGGCAAATCGCTGGGAATCTTGCGCAGATTGCCTTGCAGGCGGGCGCCGTCCGACCCAAACAAACCGGATCGGGTCAATCGATAGGTCTTATTGAAGGTCTTGTCGTCTAGATCAGACTGTGTCTGTCCGGAAAATTGGACCGACAAGGCGGATCCTTGCAGCTCCAGCAGCGTCTCGAAGCGCTCGAGTTCCTCAGAGGAAATCTTCCAATGCATAAGAGCAAAGGTAACAACGCTTGCCGAGACGTAAGCCGCGGCTGCAAAAGCTGCAAGCTTGAATGTCGGCCAAGAAAGTTTAAGCATCGTCCCCAAACACGTATCCCTGCGCTCTTACATTTCGAATAAAACAGGGACCATCCTTTTTCTCGATTTTTTGCCGGAGCTTGCTGAGGTGGACATCCACAACATTGGTCTCGACCGGAAACCGATATTTCCATACGTTTTGCAGGAGCATTTGCTTCGTGATCAATTGTCCTGGCCGGGCCATGAAATACTCGAGCAACTGATATTCCCGTGCAGAAAGCTCGATCTCCTCTCCGCGGAGAATGGCCACTCGGTTCAGCAAATCAAGCGTGAGGGGGCCGACCTGAAGTTTAGTTATTGGGTGCAGGGATGAACGGCGAATCAAGGCGTCGACCCTCGCCCCGAGCTCCGCATAACTGAATGGCTTTATCAAATAGTCATCGGCGCCCGATTGCAGGCCGAAAACCCGCTCATCGACATGATCCAGCGCGCTTATAACTAGGATCGGACTCGCGGGGTTATGGCTGCGAAACGTCTCAATCAAGTTTATCCCGTCGGCCCCCGGCAACATCCTGTCGAGTATAAGCAAGTCAAAGCGCTGTTCGCCCATCCGCGCAACCGCCTCGTTGCTATCGCGAGCATGGGAGACGATGTAGTTTCGCTTCTCGAGCTCCTTGATGAGGACAGCTGCAAGCTCCGTGTCATCGTCAATCAGGAGAACGTTGAATCGTGGGTTGTGGGCGGCGTGTTCAGTCATACTTGTCATGTTCAGGCGATCGTTTAGCCCCGTGCGGCCGCAACGCTACAAATGAAGCGCGATAATAGCTATGCGGGGAAAGGAGGGACTGAGACGCTTCAGACGCACTGGACAACAGGGTCGCTTCCTGCGCGCTCCTACGCGCGCTCGTATTGAGTAGACCCCTAATTGACCTGTCCATTGTTAAGCTTTACCCTTAAGGGCGATGAGAACGAAATAGCTATTCCATTTCATCTGATCAAGCGATAGTGCATAAGTCAAGTATTCGCCTTAGCATCCAGGGTCGCAAGGGGAAGCCGCCAACGCGACCACGTGCTTTGTCGATTGATGCAGTTTTCCCATGCCTGCTTGCGTAGGAGGAAGGCTGCCGCGCGGGAGACGGCCTGCATGATTTAAAAAGAATTTATTATCGGTCACGTGTAGTTTCGGAGTACCCATTCTTTCGTCCAAGGCCCTTCGGCGCTCTCGATCGCCCGGGGAGGACACACTTCGATTAGGGGCAAATCCCGGCATTCCACTTCGTGGGCATTGATGACAAGTGATGAGATCCTGCCTGAAGCGCGACGAGAGGCCTCGCCTCCGTCGAGGAAATTAAGATCAGTCAAGCGAAGGTATTTGAAAGCGTCGATCCTTGCGACTTGCGTGGCGGCTGTCGTCTTCGTAACAAGCCCAGCCGAACTCCACCGTACGACGCAATGGACCAAGGCAAAGGCGACGGATCAGGTGGAGCTGGCGACTCTCAAGCTGGGAAGCGCCGATGACGGCTTGACATTGCCGGGCGAGATAAAGGCCCTCAATGAGGCGAAGATTCGGGCCCGTGTGAATGGCTATGTAAAGGAATGGAAATATGACATCGGCGCGCGCGTGAAAGCGGGCGAGACGTTGGCCGTCATCGACGCGCCCGAGCTGGATCAGCAATATCAGGAAGCCAAGGGCCAACTCGAAACAGCTGAGGCTCACGCGCAGCTCGCTCGATTGACATCGAAACGCTGGGCCACTCTCCGCGCGTCCGCTGTCGTATCGCAGCAGAGCGCCGACGAAAAGGGAGGAGAACGGGCTGCCAGACAGGCGGAAGTCGGCTCTGCCGAAGCAAACCTCCACAGGCTCCAGGCGCTCAAAAGCTTTACCGAGGTGACGGCGCCTTTCGCTGGCGTCGTGACGGCGCGCAGGATCGACGTTGGCGTGCTGGTCGGCCCAGCGCATCCAGTCGAGCTCTTCGACATCGCGGATATCCATCAACTACGCGTTTACGTCCGCGTTCCGCAATCTCTTGCGCCTCAGATCAGGCAAGGGATGAAGGCCGCGCTCAGCTTGCCGCAATATCCGGGGCGGACCTTCGAGGCGAAGGTCACAGCGACTTCCGACGCCATCGAAGCCAATTCGCGAACCTTGCTCGTTCAGTTGCTCACGAATAACGACAGCGGCGCGCTGTTGCCGGGCTCCTTTGCGGAAGTGCGGTTCGAACTTCCCAAGAGGGCGAACGTTGTGAGAATTCCGGCGACCGCCCTGCTGTTTCGCGACAATCAAATCCAGGTCGCCGTCGTAGACGCAGACCAGAGGATCGCTTTCAGAAAGCTGACGATCGATCGCGACCTCGGCTCCGAAGTCGAAGTTTCCGCAGGCGTTCACGTCTCCGACCGCATCGTCAACTTTCCCAGCCGATTCTTGCAGGACGGAGAAATAATCAGGCACGATGTGCGAACTGCAGATAGGCGGCGGTCGGGCTGACCCGCTGCTCGGATCACGTCGGGCCCCGAGTTTGCCTCATCCTCACAACGATTCTTCTCTACGCCTGCTGCCCGAAAGATATCTAAAAAACCTTTTAGTGGGACCGTAACTTTGCATGCGTTATTTCGATAATCCAACGACATTTCGAGGTGCGCAATGCGAAACACGCCCGAAGAAAGTAATGGAAGCGCGAAATCCTGGGGATCCAGGCGCCCAAATCTGTCGAGGCTTGTGATCGACCTAGCATTGACGTCTGTGTTGCTTACCCCTGGCGCCGCGCAGTCGTTAACTGGACGGGGGACACGCGGCTTAAGGCCGCCGTGCCACTCCCACCCGCATTACGCCGGCCAGTGTGACGTTCGTGATCCGTGCGGCTACTACGAATCGCGCACCGTTCGTTATGGCGACGACCGAGACTTCGAATGCTTTATTGTTGAGGAGAATTGATTTCAGATATCACCGCGGGAAAACCAGATGGATCGCGCTCAAAGCTTGCTCTATTCTTAAGGCTATGGTTACGTGTCAGTAAATTGACAAGGCGTAGGTCCGCACGATAGGACTTCAGAAGTCAATGCGCCGGCGGGGGTCATAGGGTCGGAGCTCGAATGCTTGCTATAGTTCGGATCGCGCTCCAGCGCCCCTATACGTTCCTTGTCTTAGCGACGCTCATTCTCATATTCGGGGCTAGAGCTTGGAAGGCGACTCCAACAGATATCTTTCCGAACATCGGCATTCCCGTCGTCAGTGCTGTCTGGACTTATAACGGCCTTCCCTCCGTCGACATGTCAGGACGGATCATTTACTACTATGAGCGCGCTCTAAGCGCGCAGGTGAATGATATCGAACATATCGAATCTCAGTCTCTGCCCGGTTATGGCGTGGTGAAGATCTATTTCCAGCCCACCGTCAAGATTGACACGGCGCTGGCGCAGATAACCGCGGCTTCGCAAACCGTACTTAAGTTTCTTCCGCCGGGAATTACGCCTCCTTACGTCCTAACCTTCAACGCCTCGAGCGTACCTGTAATTCAGCTCGCTTTATCAAGCAGATCGCTGTCGGAAACACAGCTCTTCGACTACGCGCAGAATTTCATTCGGCCTCAGCTTGCGACCGTCGCGGGCGCCGCTGTGCCCTCGCCATACGGCGGCAAGGTGCGTCAGGTTCAAGTCGACGTCGATCCCAAGAAATTGCGCGCCGTCGGGCTCTCGGCTCAGGATGTCGTAGACGCGATCGCCAAACAAAACTTGATCATCCCCGTGGGAACCCAAAAAATTGGATCCTACGAGTATATCGTTTCCCTCAACGATGCGCCCAGACGGATTACTGAGCTCAATAATCTTCCTATCAAGGAGACTGACGGAACGATCCTTTATATAAGAGACGTCGCCTACGTTCACGATGGAAGCCCCCCTCAAACGAACATCGTGCGGGTCGATGGCGGGTCTGCAGTACTGATGACCATCCAGAAGTCTGGCTCTGCGTCTACTCTCGACGTCATCAACGGCGTCAAGTCCTTACTGCCCAAGATCCGGGAAGGCCTACCTCCTGAAATTCAGCTTGTGGCCGTTGGAGACCAGTCCAGCTTCGTCAACTCCGCCGTATCCGCCGTTGTCGCCGAGGGCGTCCTCGCCGCCGGCTTGACCGGCCTTATGATCTTGCTGTTTCTCGGCAGTTGGCGTTCCACGCTGATTATCGTCACTTCAATTCCATTGGCCATCCTGGCGTCAATCGCAGCGCTCGCCCTGATCGGCGAGACAATAAATGTGATGACACTCGGCGGTCTGGCGCTTGCCGTCGGCATTCTGGTGGATGACGCCACGGTTACAATCGAGAACATGAATTGGCATTTGGAGCAAGGGAAGGAAATAGAGGACGCGATTATGGATGGCGCTCGCCAGATCATAATCCCGGCGACAGTCTCCTTGCTCTGTATTTGCATCGTGTTCTTGCCAATGTTCAGCCTGGGAGGCGTCGCCGGATACCTTTTCAGGCCCATGGCGGAGGCTGTTCTCTTCGCGCTCATCGCCTCTTATATACTGTCGCGCACGCTTGTTTCGACGCTTGCCCGTTATTTGCTTGTTGCGCCGGTTCACGGTCAGGACAACGAGCAGAAGCAGACAAAGAACCCTCTTTCCAGATTTCAGCGCGCCTTCGAGCGTCGCTTCGAAGCCGTCAGGTCTCGGTACAAAGAACTTTTGTATATGGCGATGGAGAACCCGAACCGATTCGCCGCGTCGTTTTTCATCGTCCTCGCTCTCTCCTTCGCCCTGGCGCCTTTCCTAGGCCAAAACTTCTTTCCGCCTGTCGAAGCACGGCAGTTAAAGCTACATGTCCGTGCGCCGACGGGAACGCGGATCGAGGATACGGCGGCTTTATGCGACAGAATTGAAAGCGCCATTCGTGACCTGGCGCCGGCGAATTCGGTTGACTCCGTCGTCGACAACATCGGGCTCCCGATCAGCGGCATCAATCTCGCCTATGGAAATTCGGGCACGATCGGCGTAAGCGACGCGGACATCCTGTTAACTTTGAAGGAAGGCGAAGAGAAGAACGCCGAGGACGTCACCAGATTGCTCCGTGAAAGACTGCCGAGGCTCTTTCCCAGCGTGGCATTTGCTTTTCTGCCGGCCGATATCGTCACGCAAATCCTGAACTTCGGCTTGCCGTCTCCGGTGGATATTCAGATCAGCGGCAACAAGATCGCGGCGAACCGCGCCTATGCCGAAGAGGTGCTGAGGAAACTCGTCAAAGTTCCGGGCATAGCGGATGCGCGTATTCAGCAGGCTTTCAATGCGCCGACCCTGAACGTCAATGTGGATCGCTCGATCGCCTCGCTTGTCGGTCTGACTGAGAAGGACGTGGCGACGAATATGCAGATCAATCTGGCGGGAAGCATTCAGACATCGCCAAGCTTCTGGCTCAATCCCGACAATGGAGTGTCCTACCCTATCGTCGCCCAAACGCCGCAAAATTGGCTCGACAGCTTGGGCGCGCTGCAGTCCATCCCGATCTCTTCGTCAAAGGGCTCGCAAATTCTGGCCGGCATCGCTGATATAAGCCGGAGCCAAAGCGACGCAGTTGTGTCTCACTATAATGTGCAGCCCTCCATCGATATCTACGCAAGCGTTCAAGGGCGCGATCTAGGCGGCGTCGCCGGCGATATACAGGAGATCCTGCGGAACACTGCGAAGCAGACGCCGCCGGGGTCGACCGTTGTCCTGCGCGGCCAAGTTCAGACGATGACCGCCGCCTATGGGCAGCTCTACGTTGGCCTGGCCTTCGCCATTGTTTTGATCTACCTTCTCATCGTCGTCAATTTTCAGTCCTGGCTCGACGCATTTGTTATCGTATGCGCCCTGCCGACCGCTTTGGCGGGGATTGTGTGGATGCTTTTTCTAAGCTACACGACCCTCTCGGTTCCGGCCCTGACTGGGGCGATTATGTGTATGGGCGTGGCGACGGCCAATAGTATCTTGGTGGTCAGCTTTGCGCGTACGAGTCTGGCGGAGGGGCGTGACTCGGTCCTCTCAGCTGTAGACGCAGGTTTCACCCGCTTTCGTCCAGTCTTGATGACCTCTCTCGCAATGATAATCGGGATGGCCCCCATGGCCCTGAGCGCCGAGCAGAATGCGCCGCTTGGACGCGCGGTGATCGGCGGCCTTATCTGCTCGACGATCGCCACGCTATTCCTCGTGCCCGTGATCTTCAGCCTTGTTCACGCAACAAACCGGTCTGGCCCGCCAAATGGGGAGTAAGGACGATCGGACGCCCTCAGATGAAAGCGAGTCGTTGGCGTCGGGTTCACCAAGGACGAGACGATCGAACAAGGGCCGATTTTTCGTCGCCGCCTTGATCGCGGCCGGTCTGGCGGCGTTCGGCGTCATCAGCCGTCGGCTGGAGCATGACCGGCTCGCCCAATGGACCGAAGCACAAGCAACGCCTTCGGTTGAGCTGGCGACTCTCAAGCTGGGAAGCGCAGACGATGGCTTGACATTGCCGGGCGAGATAAAGGCCCTCAATGAGGCGCAGATTCGGGCCCGTGTGAATGGCTATGTAAAAGAATGGAAATATGACATCGGCGCGCGCGTGAAAGCGGGCGAGACGTTGGCCGTCATCGACGCGCCCGAGCTGGATCAGCAATATCAGGAAGCCAAGGGCCAACTCGAAAAGGCCGAGGCTCATGCGCAGCTCGCTCGTTTGACATCCAAACGCTGGGCCGCTCTCCGCGCGTCGACCGTCGTGTCGCAGCAGAGCGTCGATGAAAAAAGCGGCGAAGCCAATGCAAAGGACGCCGAGGTCGCAGTCGCGCGGGGTAATCTCAACAGGCTCCAGGCGCTCAAAAGCTTTACCGAGGTGACGGCGCCTTTCGCTGGCGTCGTGACCGCGCGCAGGATCGACGTTGGCGTGCTGGTCGGCCCAGCGCATCCAGTCGAGCTCTTCGACATCGCGGATATCCATCAACTACGTGTTTACGTCCGCGTTCCGCAATCTCTTGCGCCTCAGATCAGGCAAGGGATGAAGGCCGCGCTCAGCTTGCCGCAATATCCGGGGCGGACCTTCGAGGCGAAGGTCACAGCGACTTCTGACGCCATCGAAGCCAATTCGCGAACCTTGCTCGTTCAGTTGCTCACGAATAACGACAGCGGCGCGCTGTTGCCGGGCTCCTTTGCGGAAGTGCGGTTCGAACTTCCCAAGAGGGCGAACGTTGTGAGAATTCCGGCGACCGCCCTGCTGTTTCGCGACAATCAAATCCAGGTCGCCGTCGTAGACGCAGACCAGAGGATCGCTTTCAGAAAGCTGACGATCGATCGCGACCTCGGCTCCGAAGTCGAAGTCTCCGCAGGCGTTCACGTCTCCGACCGCGTCGTCAACTTTCCATCCGAAACGCTGCAAGAGGGCGAGGCGGTTATTGCGCCCCCTCAGGCAAGCGCCGATCGGTTAGCCGGACAGCCGCGTCGTGAGGGCGGCAAGGAATGAAAGCCTCCAAGCTGGGGCTCGCGCTCCTCCTTTGTTCAAGCCTCGGCGCCTGCAATTTAGCCCCGGATTACGCGCCTCCGGTGGCGGAGATCCCCGTCAAGTTCAAGGAAGCAAAATCCTGGGCGGTGGCTCGGCCCCGCGACGACGAGGCGAGAGGCCCGTGGTGGATCAGTTTGAAGGACGGAACGCTCAACGAGCTGGAGCCTGAGATCGACGTCAGCAATCAGACGCTCGTCGCGCATGTCGCGGTGCTCGAACAGGCGCGGTCATATGTCGCGCGAGCTGAAGCTGGGCTTTTCCCCACGATCGATTTCAACAATAGTTACTCCGCAAACAAGCAGTCGGCTCATCGCCCGCTTCGCACATCGAACAGAGTGCCCACCCCACAGGGCTACGAGCAGGCGCATCTCGACAATCGGCCCTTCAACCAGCCGGATCATTACGGCAATAACATACTGAGCCTGCAATCGAGCTATGAAGTCGACCTGTGGGGGCGCGTCAGAAACGCGCTCGCGGCCCGGGAGGCGCAGTTCCAGGCCAGCGCCGCCGATCTCGAATCGATTCGTTTGAGCTTGCAGGCGGAGCTTGCGCGCACCTACATCGCGCTTCGAGGTCTGGACAATGAGATTGCGCTTTTCAACCGCGTCGTCGAGAGCTTTCGCGTAAGTCTCGAAATGACCAAAACGCTCGTCAAGGGCAATATTGGCGCGCCGCCCGACGTGCTTCGAGCAGAAGCGCAACTCGAGGTGGCTCGTTCACGATTGGCCGATTTGATGGCACGCAGGGCAATGTATGAGCATGCGATCGCGACACTGGTCGGCAAGCCAGCGTCTTCCTTTTCCATACGACCTGCTCAGCTTTCGATGGCCCCGCCGTCGCCTCCGCCAACCGTGCCGCTCTCGCTACTGGAGAGACGGCCGGATATCGCAGCCGCGGAACGGCGAGTCGCAGCCGCCAATCAGACAATTGGGGTCGCCCGGGCGGCCTTTTTTCCACGTCTGACAATTAATCTTTCCGGCGGCACCCAGGATACGGGCCTGAGCCTCCTAAATTTCAGAAACAGTTTCTGGTCGCTCGGCCCAGCGATAACGCTGCCAATATTCGATGGCGGGGCTCGTGCGGCGGACCTACAGGGAGCAGAGGCCGCTTACGTGCAAACTGTCGCCGAATACAGGGGCGCAGTGCTCCGTTCCATTCAGGAAGTGGAGGACGGCCTGGCGGATTTGCGCTGGTTGTCGAAAGAGGTTCAAAGCATGAGCACGGCGGCGACAGCGGCGCAAAAAGCGCTGGATGCCTCCCTCACGCTCTACAAGGAGGGCGCAACGAGCTACCTGGACGTCATCACCGCGCAGACAGCAGCCCTTGACGCTCAGGATTCTCTCGTGGCGTTGAAGGCGCGTCGACTACAGGCATATGTCGCTCTCATGCTGGCGTTGGGCGGCGGATGGCTGACGCATGACATCGAGGAGACCGAACCACCGCCTGAGCTTCCCATTCACGCCATGAGCGACAGCGGGGTTGGCAAATGAGTCAGTTCGGTCAGAATTCAACGTGCGAAGGATGCGCGTTCTGGCGGCGCCTCGATCAGGAAGGGGGGAATTGCCGGCGTCGAGCGCCCAAGCCGAGCAACGAGCCCAATGAAATTGCGCATTGGGCAAGGACCCACCGCGACGATGTTTGCGGAGAGTGGCGCGCAATCTCTCTCGACACGAGTCTGACGGTCATATGTGGAGAATGCATCTACTGGAGACGCTCAGCGCGTGGCTCGGTTCCTGTGGATAAACTTGATCAGTTCTCCGATTGGTGGAAACATTCCGGCCATTGTCTGAGGGTCGCGCCTGTTCCATCCACCGAGCCCGGAAACCGGAGCTTTTGGCCCGCGACGCATCAAAGTGATAGTTGCGCCGAAGGAAGCGCACGGTGATATCCGCGTTCCAATCAGCTTCATGACAAGCGACGCAATGCAGACCGCCTGATCGCCGCCCCGATAAGGCGGACGATCACCTTATTGGCGACAACCGCTCGAGGATGCCCCGGTCGTCCGAGTCGCCGCTACGGCGCCAAAGGGGACAGCCCTCGCGGGAAGGCCGTTTGCACCAACGAGCGCCTCGCGACCTCTCTTGGGCTGAACACCCTTTCCTGTCTTCAATAAAAATAAATTTAGCGTCTTCGCGCCGTTGCATCGCTTAAACGCAGAACGAAGTTCTCGGCGCACTCACGATTATCAGAGACGGGAAATCCAACCGACGGCCGTCTCGGGCGCTGAGTCACGATTCTGACTCGGAGCAACGAATGCGAAAAAGAGAGGTTCACGCGGTCTGCGTCGCGCTCTGTGTCGGCGGATTTAATACAGCCTGCGCGCCGGCATGGGCGGAAGACGCCTTTATCGTCCCGTCTTTTGCTTCCGATGAAAGGCGGCCGCCACCGCCGCCGGTCCCGCTTTCCGTATTTGGCGACAACATGCCCGACCCGGGGAAGGCGACGCTGTCCGTCATTCCGACTTTCGCGAATAACGCACATTCGCTCATCGGCGCGAAAGGCGTTTCGTCACAATATATCGTGTCGACGACGCCCTGGTTCTGGAGCCCGTTGGCCTCCAATCTGCGCATTGTGCCTCAAAACCAGTTCATCGAAGCGCAGACTATGACGCTTGCCTATGGTCTTGCGAAAAATCTCTCGGTCGTGCTCGCCACGGGCATGATCGAAAAGCATTCCGACCTCATGACCTTTTATGGAGAGTCCAATCTCGTTCCGCGTGGAATGAGCTTTCCGGGGACGGACGGCCTCCAGGACTCTTCCGCAGTCCTCATTTGGCGAGCTTACGAGGACGCGGTCAACCGCATCAAGATTAATGTCGGAATGTCCTTTCCCACAGGAAGCAATCACAATCTGGGCGGCGCGCTCTTGCAGCCCGCCGGCGGATACACGATCGCCCGGGCCTTCTACGGCATGCAATCGGGAACAGGCACGTACGATGTGCTCCCGGGAATCATGTACGCCGGGGCGATTGCGCCATGGTCCTGGGGTCTTTCCTATCGCGCTCGCCTTCCCCTCGCTTATAATCCTCAAGGGTATATGTGGGGCAACTATCAGGAGCTGAACGCCTGGGGCGGCTACTCGTGGTTCCCGGGCTTAACGACAACCATTCGCGCCAACTTCAACATTCAGAGCCCGATCGCCGGAGCGGATTGGCTGATGCTGGGCAAGCTGCAAAGCGCCAATCCAAACTTCTACGGCGGGAAGCGGATCGAACTATACGCCGGCGCTGACATCGACGGGAAGCTGTTTGGCGCGCCAGGGTTTTCGATCGGCATCGAAGGGGGCGCGCCCGTCTATCAGAGTCTCAACGGACCCCAGCTCTCCAAGAACTGGCAAGCAGGCCTGGCGCTCCGTTGGAAGGTTGGCGAGCCGCAAGCGAATATGGTCGCCTCCACATCGCCCGTGTTCAAGCGTGAGAAAGCTTTCGACCTATTGCCGATCATGTCGTGGGCCGGTCTCTACTTTGGCGCCAACGCCGGCTATATTACAGCCGGAGACACCAACGCCACCTTCAGCTACGAGGGCGCTGGCGGGTTGGTTTCCTTGTGGCGATCCGGCGCGCTTCCGTCCAATATCAACCTCAATAGCAGAGGGTTCTTCGGCGGCGGTCAGGTAGGCTACAATTATCAATTTCAGGAGAAGATGGTTGCGGGCTTGGAAGCCGATCTTCAAGGCGCAGCCGGTGGCGTAAACAGCTTGGTTTCCCAGCAGGGCTCTCCGTCTGCCTATCTTCAGGCAGGGCGCGACCAGCGCGATCTTGGCACGATACGTGCGCGCTTGGGCTATCTCGTGACGCCGGCTGCGCTGATCTATGGAACGGGTGGGTTCGCCTTCGGAGAAACCGATCTCACGGCGACCTATTTCAGCCCCGCCCTCAAGCCGGCGCTCAACCTGGGCGGAAGCTGGCTCGGCTATGTCGACATGAGCCCTGGATGGGCCGCCGGCGCCGGCGTCGAGTGGATGTTTCTCCCCAAATGGAGCGTCAAGGCGGAATATCTTCATTACGACCTTGGCGCCGCGCAAACGGCGAAGGCAGGACTACCTTTGTATTATACATCCGCCAGCGGCCAGTTCTCCACCGTAAATTATCAGGCTCCGTTCAATGGGCAAATCATCCGCGCCGGCGTGAATTACCATCTCGATTGGGGCGTTCCGACTCCCGTCGTCGCGAATTACTGAGTTGAAGACGATCCCGAGGTCACCAGGCGATGCAGTCTGCGTCGGCCCCCGCCGACCTAGCACCAGCTCGCCTGATCCGGGTTCGGCTCGCGCAGCAATTCCTGGATGTTGGCTTCGATGATTCGATAGCCGACGTTTCCATAAAGCTTCTGACGTCCTTCGTTCAGGATCATGGTCGGGCTGCCCTCCACACGCAGCGTTTGGGCGTCTTCGTAATCGGCGCTCAGTGAGGCGTGCGCGCGGCCGTCTGCGATGAACCGCAAGACCAGTTCATTATCGGCGCCGGCCTGGCGTCCGATCTCGAGCTGAACGTCCTGCCGCGCGATATCGAGACCGTCGAGAAAAAACGCCTCGCGCATCTTGCATAAGGCGCGCTCGAACGTACCCTGTACGCCGTTCTCTTTTTCGCTCAACTGGACCGCTTTGAGATAGAGATGAGGTGGAAGCGACGACGCGGGCCGAACCTTTCGCCAGATATCGGCATGAAGACGCGTCTCGGGGAACCGTTCGGCTGAGTGGTGGAGGTGATCGGCGAATCCTTCGTATCCGCCCCTGGCGCTCCAAGCCGTCGCGATCTTCCGCGTCGTGTCGCCGAATACGGAACAGAATTTGAACTCCAGCAACACCTGCTCGCCAAAGGACCGCCGCACGGCCTCGAGCCGTGGTTCAGCGAAAAAGGCCCAGACGCAGAGCACGTCGGAAAAATAGAAGATCGGAATTCGTTCCACCTCGGGCCTCTCCTGGTTCAATAGGTTTGAGACAGATAGTTGACGATGACCGCGGCATCCTCGTCAGACACGGGGGCATGATAGCACGCCACGGCTCCATCATTGAGAAATCATGCGGACCGACTCCACGACGTTGCGCATGTAGCCTTGCGGATTCCATAAGGGCATGACGAAGTGACCCACCCCATGATGGAACCCCTGCATCGCTCGCTCCATTTTTCGCAATGGGACATGGGAATTTTCGGCTCGGTTGTTCAAACCCTTGTGGGATCGATACTCACGTTCGGCAGAGTCTTCCGCTGCGCTACGGCACAGGAGCCGAGCTTGTCGCTGACCATGCGTCGAGGGTGGAAGCCCTGCTTATGGGAGAGGCGCTTTAGGTAGCAATCGCTGGGCGGCCTTGGCGTTGCGGCGAACCTGGACGATCTCGTCGAGGACGTAGCCATCCTGGTCGATGGCCCGCCAGAGATAGCGCCTCTCGCCGTTGATCGAGACAACGACCTCGTCGAGATGCCAGACGTCGCGCCGACCGCACCCACCCGCTTGATCGCTCGGCGCCGACGATGTTGTTCAGTTATTTCCTTCGCCTACTCTCGATCGCAGCGGTGTTGGCGGCGCTCTTGTCGATCGTGACCTTCTTCGGCGAGCTGGCGCCTCGCCACCGATATGAAACAGAACGCCGCGCCCCCTCGAGCAAGCCCGTTCGACGAACGCCCCGCGGCGGCCTATGTCGGCGGCAGACCCGAAGGCGTCGTCGCGGCCCTGTAGACGTCGCCGCCCGCGAGCACTGCATCCTGGCTAAACACGACAGAGGGAAGATCAAGTGCCCTCTCGCGTCCCTCGCGTCGGGGTGCGATTACCGGATGGGCCTTAAAGTAGTCGCGCAGCGCCTGATGGACCGTGATCGGGAGAACCTCGGCGTCGTGGCTGCCGCGATGGCGGCAGATGACGTCGATGGGTTCTCCCGGGCGTTCGCAGCCTGCGATCGTGTAGCGCCGTTCGTCCTCGACGTCGCGACCGCCGACCTTCAAGGAGACGACGCGCCGGCCCTTCTCCGCCCGCGCCTTGAACAGGAGCGTCAGACCGGAGGCGCGCGGCCCCCATCCGCCATTGAGTTTCCAGGGGTCTTTCGAGAATACGAGCTCCAGCTCGTTTTCCAGATAATCCTTGAGCTCCTTGCCGGTGATCCAGCCGGTCTTCAAACGGGCGTCCATCGGCAAGAGGTTCCACAGATCGGCCTCGGTGACATTCGCCGGGGGGATGGGCGCGCCGAAGCGGAAGCCGTTGGAGAAGCCGATGTCGGCCTTGGCCGCCTCGCGCACGGCGTCGGTGATGAAATCGTCCGCCGTGTTCTCCAGCACGTCGTAACGCATCAACAGGCTTTCGGTCTTCCCGACAACTTCGCCCATCCGCGCGCGATAGGGGGCGAGCGCGCTGTCGACCAGGGCTTTCACCGTCCTGTCTTCCTCGTAGCGATCGGGCAGGATCGGGATGAGGCGAAACTCGTGGCCGACAACGCCGCCGGCGGGTCCGAGAACGACGTCGAGCCTGCTCAGGAACGACCCGAAACAGCCCGGTTCGACGACGACGACTTCGCCTTCGAGAATCGGCCGCGCCGTGCGCTCGTGCGAATGGCCCGACAGAACCACGTCGAACTCGGGGATTTCCCGGCCGATCTGGCGCGAGATCGACAGGCCGGTATGCGTGAGGGCGACGACGAGGTCCGGCCGTTCCCGCGCCCGCAGCGCCTTGACGAAATCGCGTAAGCCCTCCATCCGGGTCGTGTCCATCCCTCGAAATTCGGCGGGCGGATGACGCTTGCTCGCGCCGATGTCGGTAATGCCGACCACGGCGATTTTCACGCCCTGCCGCTCGATCGTCACAGACGGCTCGAACAGGCGCTTGCCGCTTTCCGTGTCGTGGAAATTGTAACAGACGACCGGGCAGCTCAGCCGAGCCATGGTTTCCTTGAACCGCTCGGGGCCATAGGCCGGCTCCCAATTGCCCGGGACGAAAACGTCGAGGCCAAGCGCATCGAGCGGGCCGAGCACGACTTCGCCGCGAGACCACGTCGCCGGGCCGGAGCCCTGGAAGTCGTCGCCGCCGTCGAACAGGAAACACGGGCCGTCGCAGTTTCGCCGCTCCTCCTCGATAGCGGTTTTCAGTCGGGCGTAACCGCCCATCATCTGGATTTCCGGATCGGCGCCGGGAAGATATTCCGGGTGCGCTTCCAGTTGGGCGTGCGTGTCCGTGAAGTGCAGCAACGTCACGCGCCTGCCCTTGCCCTCGGCGCCGAAAAGCGCCCTGGCCGAGACGACGGCGGCGGGGCTCGAAAGCCCGAGCCCGATCGCCGACAGGCCCGCCGAGGCCATGAAGCGCCTGCGCGTCCAGGATTTGGTCATAATTCGCCCTTTCGTCTGCGCGTTTGTCTTGATCGACGACGCCAGTCTCGAATTCCACCTTAAGTCGGCCTTAAGGCTGGGCTGGAACGAACCGGGCAAAGGAGAAAGCATGCGGCTGCTCGTCGTTGAAGATGATCCCATCCTGGCGGACGGACTCGGCGCCGGGCTGAGGCTCGCCGGCGCGACCGTGGATGTGCTCGGAAGCTGCGCCGACGCGCGCGCCGCGCTCGAGGTTGCGCAATTCGACGCGGTGGCGCTCGACGTCATGCTGCCGGATGGATCGGGCCTGGCGCTCCTCGAAGAGCTCCGCGCGGCCGGCGATCGCACGCCGGTCCTTCTTCTGACCGCGCTCGACGATGTGACGAGCCGCATCCAGGGTCTCGACGCAGGCGCCGACGACTACCTCGGCAAGCCTTTCGACCTCGACGAGCTCGCGGCCCGGCTTCGGGCCGTGGCGCGGCGTGGAGAAGGGCGCGCGGCGCCCGTGCTGAACGCCGGCGGGATCGTTCTCGATCCCGCCCGCCTGACGGTCACGGCGCGCGGCCAGCCGATCGGCGTCTCCCGGCGGGAGTTCGCCGTGCTGTCGGCCTTGATGGAGCGGCCCGGCGTCATCCTGTCGAAAACCGAGATCGAGGATCGTCTCTACGGCTGGCAGGAGGAAGTGGAGAGCAACGCGATCGAGGTTCACGTGCACAATCTGCGATCGAAGCTCGGGCGCGAGATCATCGAGACGGTCAGAGGGCTCGGCTACCGGATGAGGGCGCCGTGACGTCGCTGCGCTGGCGCGTGTTCCTCATTCTCGCCGTTGCGACGGGGGCGATCTGGCTGGGAGCGGCGGGGTGGATCTACGTCCATACCAAAGCCGAGATCGAGCGCGTGCTCGACACGCGCCTTCGGGAGGCCGCCCGTATGGTCGGTTCGCTGGTGACGGCCGGCGACGCGCAAATGCAGGGAGCCGTCGCCGCGCCGCTCGCCCATCCCGAGCTCCTGAATTATCAGCGCCAGCTCGCCTGCCAGATCTGGTCGCTGGACGGGCGCCTGGTGGCGCGCTCGGCCGGCGCGCCGGACGCCAATTTGAGCGAGGACGGCTCGGGATTTTCGGAGCGAACGATCAACGGCGAAACCTGGCGGATCTACGCCGTCCAGGACGCCGACAAAGGCTTGCGCATTCTGGTCGGCGACAGGCTCGGCTTGCGCGAGCGGCTCGTCGGCGACCTCATGCGAGGCCTGATGGCGCCAGCCGCGGTCGTCGCGCCGCTGCTCGGATTTCTCATCTGGGCAAGCATTCGCGGCGGCTTGCGTCCGCTGCAATCCATGGCGACCGAACTTCAAAGCCGCGGGGCGGACGACATGCGCCCGATCCTCGTCGACGACGCCCCCGCCGAGATCAAGCCGATCGCCCGGGCGCTCAACGGCCTGTTCGCCAAGGTCGAGGCTGCGCGCCGGCACGAGCGCGAGGTGACCGCCTTCGCCGCCCACGAGCTTCGCACGCCCCTCGCCGGCCTGAAAACCCAGGCCCAGGTCGCCATCGCCGCCGCCGATCCCGAGGCGAGGGAACGCGCGCTGCGACAGATTCTGCTCGCCGTGGAACGCACGACGCGTCTCGTGAGGCAACTTCTCGTTCTGGCGAAGCTCGACGCAGGTCTCGACCTCGAGCGCGCGGAGGATGTGGAAGTCGGCGAGCTTCTCGAAGAAATTGTCGACGACCTCGAACCCGCGTCGAAGGGACGTCGCGTCGAGGTGGAGCCGGCGCTTTGCGGCACGACTGTCCGCGCCAACCGCGAACTCCTGACCCTCGCCTTGCGGAACCTCCACGAAAACGCGGTCATTCACACGCCGAGCGGCGGGAAGGTGCGTTGGGGCGCCGCGAGGGCGGGCGCGATCCTGTTCGTGGAAGACGAGGGGCCCGGCATACCCGAAGAAGAATTGCCGCTCGTCACGCAGCGGTTTTTCCGCGGCCGTCACAAGAGCGCGTCGGGAAGCGGTCTGGGCCTCGCGATCGTCCATCTCGCAGTCAGACGAAGCGGCGCGACCCTGCATCTGCGCAATAGGGACGATACCCAGGGCCTTCGGGCCGAAATCCAGATAACGGCCGTCTGCAGTTAGACGAAATACTCACGCTGAAAGCCTAGGGTCAGGACTCATTGATTGAGGTAGAAGACGACAGCTGCTGCGATGCAGATGGCCGAGAAGAACGTGTGGGCGCATCGGTCGTATCGGGTTGAGATGCGTCGCCAGTCCTTGAGTTTGGCGAAAAGGTTTTCGATTTTGTGGCGCTGGCGGTAGAGCGCCCTGTCGTAATCGAGAGCGGTCTTGCGGCTTCTGGTTGGCGGAATGCAGGACTCGGTCCCGCGCGCCTTCAGCGCTTCTCGGAACCAGTCGCTATCGTAACCCTTGTCGGCGATCAGCGCTGATGCTGCCGGCAGGGCTTCGAGCATTATCCGCGCGCCTTTGTGATCGCTCATCTGCCCTTCGGTCAGTAGCATCGCAAGCGGTTTGCCGCCGTCGTCGCAAACGACGTGGAGCTTTGAGTTCAACCCGCCTTTTGTGCGGCCGATACAACGGGAAAGAGCCCCTTTTTTAAGAGGCTCGCCGCTGTGCGATGCGCTTTGGTGGGTCGAGTCGATCATGATTCGCTCGGGCTTCGGCCCCTCGGCCGCAAGCGCCGCGAAGATGCGGTCAAAGACCCCAAGCCGGCTCCAGCGGATGAAGCGATTATAGAGTGTCTTGTGCGAGCCATAGCCTTTGGGCGCGTCTTTCCATTGCAGGCCGTTCTTTATGACATAGACGATACCGCTCACGACCCGCCGGTCATCCACACGCGGGACCACATGCGCCAGAGGAAAGAACGGCGATATCCGCGCCATCTGACGTGCGCTCAGCAAAAACAATTTGGTCATCACGGGCTCCCGAATCAGAAGCCCTTGTGAATTATAGCTCAACCAAATTTAATAGGTCCTGAGCCTAGAAATAGACCTTGGTGCGCAGCTCGAGGAAGGTCGGATGCGAGCCGCCCTCGTACATCGCCTGTGGGTTCCAGTTCAGCGGCGACTTCAACGACATCACATGCGTGGCGTTGAACTGGAAGGCGACGCCATTGTCCGGATACCAGTTGATGCCGGCCGTCACATTCTGCTGGTAACCACCATAGATGCCGGAATTGGCGATGGCGTTCTGCAGCAGCGTGGCGTTGGCGATCTGGGCGGGGGTTCCCGGAAGCGGACTGCCGGCCAGGCCGGAAGCATTGTTCGCGAAGAACAGCGCGTTGTTGATATTGCCTCCCGAGAACGGCCCGTTATTCAGGTTGAGAACGCTCCAGCGGCCGACCAGACCCCAGGCGCCCCACCCGCCCTTGGAGAAGGGGTCCTTGATCTTCAGCTGGCCGAAGGTCACGCCATTCTTGTCCTTCATGTCATAGGACTGGGACTTTTCTTCGCCCGTGATCCACCACTCGCCCTGGACATAGCCGCCGCTCGCAACGTAACGGGAATTGCCGGGCGACAGATAGATCCCTTGAGCCGGCGTGGGCGCGCCCAATTGCGTCAACTGGGCCTGCGCGAACTCGGCGGCCGCAAAGGTGTTGCGATTGTAGTTCGCCACCAGCCATTCGCCCTGAACGAAGAAGTTGTTGTAGGAGAGCGCCGCTTCGAGGTCGAGTTTCTCGATGTCTTTGATGCAGTTGCCAGCGGCGTTATACTGGTTCAAAACCGTCCCCGCTGTCTGAAAGACGGTAGGCTGAAGGAAGCGTCCGCAGGACAGATCAGGCGTGCCCAGGAGGTTCGTCCACAGAACATTGGCTTCCGAAGCAGAACGGTTGCCGGGGGCCGAGTTGCGATCGTCGCTATACGCCGTGGCGTTATTCGGCTGATGGTAGCTCCCAGCGACGCCAATATGGACGAGTCGGTGCTCGTCCAGGATCGGCGCCCAAGTCACGCGGCCGGTAGCCTCCCAATAGGCCCCGCCGCCCCAGGGTTGCCACCAGTTGGCGTTTCTGACGCCATAGCCGCTATAGGCCGGCACAATGGGGCCGATATTTCCTGACGAGGTATTGACCGGGCGCGTGTTGAGATCCTGGAAGCTCAACGAGTAGATGCCGAAGTGCGCGGTCCAGTTGTCTCTGCCGATCATGCCGACCGCCGCGCCAATATGGCGGGCCGGAGCGAAAGCGTCGACGGCAAGCGGCCGTTCGATCAGGTCACGAAATTTGGAGGAAGTAATTCCCTCCAGACTGAAAGATTCCCATTGGCTACCAATCTTGAAATAGACCGGCTCGGTAAGCCACGGCGCAGAAAGACGCGGGTCTTGCAGGCCGATGTAAGCGTCGCGCCATCCCCCCCACAGGAAGTTGCGGTCCGTGACGTAGTTTCTCGACCAGAAGGCGAGCCCCGTGAGCGTGTTTGCGTTTGGAAGATTTGTATTCCAAAGCTGCACTGTCGGGTTGGCGAAGTCATATTGCATTTTATAGAACCAGGGCTTCATCCGGCCTTCGACTTCCAGCCGCGCCTGACCGAAACCGACGTTGCCCTGGAATCCATTGCCTGGCGAGCCTGCGGCGGCGGCGCCGTCCACGAACAGGCGTCCGCCAATCTTGAAGGAAAAGGCTCTGTCTTCGGTCTCAACGAGGAGGCCGCTCTTCAAACTCACGAAGACCGGCGGCGGCGGCGGGCCGTTGTCAGCCTTCACAACCACGGCGTTGGCGACGTTGGTCGCCTTGGCGGCCGCGGCGGCCTGCGCCTTGGCCTCTTTGGCCTCCTTCCGCAACTTGGCGATCTCCGCCTCGAGCGCGCGCAGGCGGCTCTCGATCGCGTTCACGTCTGTAGCCGCATTCGCGGCGGACGAGGCCAAGACCGCACAAAGAGCAATAGTTGCGGGAATTGGTTTCTTTATCATCAGCGCCCCGGCGAATCGTCAAAAGTCAGTTGTCATACAACCGTGATAATCCGTTCGATTGTGGCAAAAGAGCACTAAGTTGCCGCTCAGCAACACTGGCGAAACAGTGTAGTTACAGTCGGGCTTAGGCAATACCTTGCAGCACGGCCGTCAAAATTCCTTGGCCTTCTGGGAGCCTCAGGCGGCGATCATCACCGTTCAGGCATTTGCGGGTTCTGTCGCAAACTTTTTATTGCGGGATCGGCCTAGGTTATGCTGGTTGGGAGCAGGGCGGGCGGAATAGCACAATGATCGAGTTCAAAGGCAGCCATTTTGAACGTGACGTGATCCTGTGGGGCGTGCGGTGGTATGTCGCCTACCCGATCAGCTACCGGCAACTCGAGGAGATGATGGGAGAGCGCGGGATCGAGGTCGACCATTCGACGCTCAATCGCTGGGTCGTCAAATTCGCGCCCGCGCTGGACCGTCAGTTCCGTTCCCGCAAGCGGCCCGTCGGCTCCAGCTGGCGGCTGGATGAGACCTATGTGAAGATCAAGGGCTCCTGGAAATATCTCTATCGGGCCGTCGACAAAGCCGGCGCCACGGTGGACTTCCGCCTGACGACAAAGCGGGATCGCAAAGCGGCGTTGCGGTTCCTGCGCCGAGCGATCGGTCAAAACGGCGCGCCGAAGAAGATCACGATCGACAAGAGCGGCGCCAACACCGCGGCGATTGAGCTACAACGCGGAGCACGAGGCGGGCATCGAGATCCGGCGAAGGAAATATCTGAACAACATCGTCGGCGCCGAGCGATCAAGCGGGTGGGTGCGGCCGGCGCTCGGGTTCAAATCCTTTCGCTCAGCCACGGCGACGCTCACAGGCGTCGAGCTCATGCACATGATCCGAAAGGGGCAGTTGCGAACGACGGGTAAAATGCGCCCAGCGAAGCAGTTCTACGCTCTCGCGGCGTAAGTCTTGAGAACCCCGCTATCGCGCGTCTCGTCCTCAAGCAAAATTTGCGACAGAACCCTTTATCGTGCGGCCCGCGCGCGCGGGTTCGCCGACGGGCCCATCGTTTTGATGTGTGAATCTTTGGGCACGAGCCTCGCGATGTCGATGGACGAGCCGTCGCGCGTCTCACTTGGCCTCTGCATGTTGAACGCGGTTTACGACAAGAGCGCATGGTTGAAGGAGCGCGAGATCGACGCGTCCTGGCCGGCTGCGGGATTGCCCGACGGCGTGCACGCGGACAATGGCGCCGATTTTCGCAGCCATGCTCTTGCATGGGCGTGCCGCGAAGAGGGCATCAAGCTGATTTTTCGGCCGGTAGGCGCTCCTCATTATGGCGGGCACATCGAGCGCCTGATCGGCGCGATGATGATCGCGTCGATTTCGGTGGATGTTTTTCGACATATGGGTCGAACAGTGATCAGGAGGATCTACGAAAGCCCGGCATTTGGCGGATCGTAAGTATCAGCTCGACCAGGCCTCTCTAACAATCCAGGCAAACTTACGCCGCCGCGGAAGGCTGGGATAATTGGACAGACCAAGGCTGTCGCGAAGGACGCATAGTGGCTAAGCATCCCCGCCAATGCGATCCTTGTCGTTCCGATTTCCTGTTCGGGAGTAGTGATCAAACGGCGGGCATCGAATCCTCTCGGATTAAGGTGGGCTCGCCGGCACCGCGAGAGGCACGAGATTCTGGCGGGAAAGGCTCCTCGAGCTCCAATGAAACCAATCGCGGCAGATAATCAGGCGCTGCCTAGGGTCGAAATCACGACAAGATGGCACGCAGCCAATCCCTCAGTTGGAGTCAGACTTTCCGGACAGCTCCCTTATTGTTGATCGATGGAACTGCTCTAATGCGTCGGCGTTCCATGTCAGCAGATCAGAGATCTGCCTGAGCGCACGCCAAGCCTCGCTGTAAACTCTCGCTTCCGCGCCTCTCGACAGGGGCCGCATTGGCCGGTCTTCCGGACCATCGTCGAATGCCAAATAATTCAAAGCCACTCGCCGCACGTTGGGAGCCGTCACCATGAGCCTACGCCTTCATGAGATACATCCGGCCCTTGTCCACGCGCCGATCACTTTGCTTCCATTGGCGATCGGCACCGACCTCCTCGGGCGAGCGACCAATAACAAGGCGCTCCTCGTCTCCGGGCAGATGGCCATCTGCGCCGCGGCGGCGAGCGCAGTCGCCTCTGTGGTTACGGGCCTGATCGCCGGCGAGGAGGTCAATGTTGAGGGCAAATCGCGAGAGATGCTCCAGACCCACCGGACCCTGAACTTCGTCGCGACGGTCGCCGCCAGCTCAATGGCGCTCTGGCGGTTACGACTGAAGCGTCCGAGTCACGCCTATCTCGGCGCCGGCGCAGTGGGCATGGGCATCCTCGGCTATACAGCATATCTCGGCGGCAAGCTCGTCTATGACATGGGGGTTGGCGTCACCCCTGCACGCGGCGTTTATCGACCCGATGCGCCGAGGCTCGAGCGGGGTCACGTGAGATCGTTTTTCAAGGAGGCCGGAACAGACCTGATTCACGGCGTCAAGCACATGGTCGAAGAGGTGGGAAAGGGAGAGATTGTGCCAGCGATCATCAGCGAGATCGAGAAGCGTCGCGCCGCCACCAGCCGGCCCCCGGCTGCAATCCCGTCGCAAACAAATCAACCTTAGCCGGTCGGCCAGAAGAGAGATCGCCTTGCCTTGGAGGGGATCTTCCGACGCCAGCTCTTCATAGGCGCCCCAGGATCCGGTTTCACGGTCGTGGCCGCTATGGCGCTCCCTCGCTTCAGTGGCGTCAAATTGGCGAACGGTGCGGAAGATGATTCGATGCTTAGTGATCAGGAGCGCACTGAACCCCGGTTAGGTCGCAGCACCACAGGTGGGCAGCGTCTTCCCACGCAAGCGCCCTTCCATCTCGAAGCAACCGTGCGGGTTTTGCAGCGTCGACCTACCAACCACATCGACCGGTGGGAGGGCGGGCGTTATTTACGCGTCTTTCGAATAGACGATCATCCAATAGTAACCACAGTTGAAAACCAGGGAACCATCGACAGCCCAGACGTGCGCTATTCGATTCTTGGTGGATCTTCCGCACGAGTACGGCGAATCGAGAGGCTTTTGCGACGAATGCTAGGTCTGGATGTAAATCCGGCCCCGCTTCAGCGATTGGTCGAGGCAGAGCCAGCCCTAGCCCCAATAGCCGTTGCGCTACGAGGGATGCGTCCCCCGCGCTTTGCCGATTTTTTCGAAACCTTCCTGAATGTCGTGCCGTTTCAACAAGTCAGTCTTGAAGCCGGCTTGGCTAACGTAACGCGGCTAGTCGGGCGCTTTGGCCTCTGCATCGACGAGGCCGGCCGCTCCTTTCATACGTCCCCGACGGCCCGATCCGTCGCCGAGGCTCACCTTGAGGACCTGAAAGCATGTGGACTGAGCCTTCGAAAAGCGGACACCCTTCGCTACATCGCTCGAGCTATCGAGGCGGGAGATCTGATCGAGGAACATATTGCGCGGGCGCCGACAGGCGACGCGCTGAAGATGCTCCGCGAGCTGCCAGGCATCGGCCCCTGGAGCGCCAGCCTCGTCCTGTTGCGTGGCTTCGGGCGACTCGATGTGTTTCCGCCAGGTGACGTTGGCGCGGCGCGCGGTCTCGTCAGTCTCCTGCGCCTGTCCGATCCGGCGTCACTCGACGGCGTCATCGAGCGCTTTGGCGATCGCCGGGGCTATCTCTATTTCTGCGCGCTTGGCGGCGCCTTGCTGGCCAAGGGACTCATTCACCCCGCGCCGTCCGGAGCGCAGCGCCATGCTTCTTCTGCGTGAAGACCCAACACAGGAGCAGACGGTCCGACGCGTTTTCCGCGCTCCGGGGCGAAATCCACGGCGCAGTTTTTCGGAAGAAACAAGGCATGTTTGGTGAGTCCCAGACGTCTCGGCGCGCTCGCTTTCGCACAACAGGCTCCATGCCAGCGTCTCGGCAGCGCGGCTGCATGACTGTCCCGCTGACATTCGCGGAAGTGTTAATGCACGCCTGATCGAGTCGACCGAAGCGGGCGTGTCAGCGCCGTCCTCGCGTTAGAACTTTCTGGCAAAGAGTTTTGAGCGGCAGGATAAGTTAGCGAGCCATTTGGTTGCGTTTTCGCGGCGATTGTCATGTGTGCAGGTTCGATGTGGCCCGGCCCCAGAATGTGAAAAACGCTTTCGCCAGCGGCCAAGAGATAGTCTGCAATGATCCGGCGATGGCAACGCCACCAAAGCGCTTCGGCGCACATGATGGCGCAAGTCCGAGCGTGACCCATCTCGCGTAACTTCGCAAGACCTAAGCGGAAGCTCTCACTCAATGCATAATCCGCATAATTACGAAAGCTGCGCTCTCTCCAAAACGCGTTCGTCGCCGCCG
This sequence comes from Methylocystis sp. IM3, assembly GCF_038070105.1. Taxonomy (NCBI): domain Bacteria; kingdom Pseudomonadati; phylum Pseudomonadota; class Alphaproteobacteria; order Hyphomicrobiales; family Methylocystaceae; genus Methylocystis; species Methylocystis sp. IM3. Next base: position 92,050 of record NZ_JBBPBZ010000006.1, read on the forward strand.
GAACTTGATCGAGATGCGGGCGCAGGCCCCCGAGCTCAGGGATGTGTTTGTAATCGATATGGAACCCGGAAAGCGCCTCTGGCAGCGTATCGATGTTATATTGCGGATTTCTCCGGGACCTCGGGATCGACCGAACGTCGACGACGAGCTGAATATGCGAGGGATCAAGGAGACCTAAAAAATCCGAAAGGGACCGCGTCGAATGCCCGATCGTGAAGAACGGCGGCGCCAAGGCTAGACCTTTACCTGACAACAGCGCGTCGAACCACAAAATTCACGCAAGCGTGAGGTAGGCTAACTCGTCGCGCCCGCACCAATCGACGCCCCATGACGAGCAAAGGCTGTTCAACTTCAGAGGTCATGTGGATCAGACTCCGGGTCTTCTTAACGCAGAGGGAAAAGGCTTGTCGCCGCGTCGATTCTTGAAAACGAATTTCAACCGAAACTGGTTCGCATCAGAATTTTCCCGTTTTTCGCAGATACTGGTGAGTCCACCGCTCCGCATCAGGAAGTGGATGTTTTGTGGTTCAATTCGCAGCCCCTCGGAAATCACATCGGCCGCCTCATTGCTCGCATAGGCCTTATCGAATGCCGAGCCTGATGCCGTCGCCCCTGCGGGTCCTCCTTGATAACTTTGGTAGACAGCGAATTAAGTGGAAGGACTAAACGCCTCCAAGATTCTGCCGATTCCTGGCAGGGACTACAGGCCTCGCCGTTTGCCGAGTTTCACCTATGGTCCCTAGCGCTTCTGACTGTCCGCGCGGCCGGATTTTTCCTTCGTAGATTTGCTTAGCCTCATCACGCACAAGCGCGCAGAACCACTTTAGCAGGGGGTCGGTAGCCTTAATCTGAGAGGAAACGAGGGTCATCGGCAATGCTATGCTCTTAAAAGGCGGCTTCAACAGAACAAGGTCGAAATAATCGGCAAAACGGCGAGCGAAGGTGGCCGAGAGAGTCGTCACCATATCGGTCGCAGCAACGCAGGCGAGCGCGGCTGTAAAATGCGGCGCGGTGAAGGCCATGCGGCGGGACACGCCTTTCGCGGCAAGCATGGCGTCAATTTCGGAAGTTCCATCGCCAAGCAGCGCGACGCCGACATGATCGAAGCGACCGTAATCTTCGAGTTTCCATCGGCGCTTCGCGGCCGGATGACCTCGGCGCAAAATAAGCGCAAGTTCATCACGTGCGACGGTCTCGCTCACGGCCCCAGGCGGGAGAGGCGTGGTCGCCAATGCGAAAGCGAGATCGAGCGCGCCGCGCTCCAATCGCTTGAGAACGTCGCCGTAGGGCTCGAAACAAAGATCGACCAGGGGGGCCTCGCGCGACAGACGGCTCATGATCGCTGGGCCGAGCAAGATCGACTGATTATCGGCTGCGGCGACGCGCAAAACTCGGCGCTCTTTTGTGGGATCGAATGGCGTCGGATTAAATACCGGCTTCAGGGCATCGAGCGCTGCGATGACGTGCGGCGCCAGCGCTTGCGCTTTCGGAGTCAACGCAAAGCCTTCGCGCGTACGAACGAGGAGCCGGTCCCCGAGCAGATCCCGCAACCGCGCGAGCGCGCGACTCATAGCGGGCTGGCTGAGCCCGACGTCTTCGGCGGCGCGCGTGACGCTGCGCCGCCACAGCAAGGCGTGGAGCGCGGGTAAAAGATTAAGATCGACGCCGGCCAAATTCGTTTCGCGCATAGTGCAGATCATAACAATGCATTTTGGATATGCAAGGCGCGGCGATACGCTCGCACAACATCTCGATGGAGAAGAGAGCTACCGCCGCCGCTCCGATTTGAGTTTTTACCGGGCCGAAGAGCTCACCATTGGTAGGCGCGGAGACCCAGCCTCGCCCACGAGGGAGCGCGCGCCACGCTAATATCGTAAGGCTGAAAGTAGAGGCAGATGAGCACTGATATTACTATCTTTGGCTTCGGCCCGGTCGGAAGGGAGACGACGCGGCGGCTTCTCGCGCAAGGGGTCTCCGTTCGCGTTGCGCAGCGCCACGCCCCGCCTGATCTACCCCAAGGCGCCAGTTTCATGGTTTGCGACGTCCTCGACGCCGAAGCTGTGGGACGGGCGACAAAAGGCGCGCAGCAAATCGTCGTCGCGGTGGGATTTCCCTACGACGGGGATTTCTGGCGTATTGCCTGGCCACGGGCAATGACCAATTTTATCACAGCTTGCGAGGGGACGCGGGCGCGTATGGTTTTTGTCGATAATCTTTACATGTATGGTCCACAAGACGAGCCCTTGCGGGAGGATATGCCCCTTGTTCCTTTCGGCGTGAAGCCGGCCGTTCGCGTCGAGGCGACCCGCATCTGGATGGCGGCGGCGGAAGCCGGACGAACTCGGGTAGCGGCTTTACGCGCCTCAGATTTTTATGGACCCGGCGTCTCTTTATCTCATTTGGGCGCGAACGCCTTCGGCGCAATCGCGGAAAGGAAGCGCGCCTTTTTGCTGGCGCCGCCAGACACGCAGCATGATTTTGCTTATGTCCCGGATGTCGCACGTGGCGTCGTCACCCTGCTCGATGCGCCGGACGACGATTACGGCCACGCTTGGCATCTCCCCTGCGCGCCAACACGCACGCCCCGCGAGATTCTCTCCCTCGGCGCCCACGCGCTCGGTAGCGCGCCGAGCATTTTTGCTTTGCCGCTGGCACTCCTGCCAGTCCTTGGGCTGGGTTCCCCGCTACTGCGCGAAATGGCCGAGATGCGTTTTCTTTGGGATCGTCCCTATCGGGTCGATGCGCGCAAGTTCTCGTCTCGCTTTTGGTCCGACCCGACGCCGCTGGAGGTCGGAGCCGCCGCCACGACTCGAGCTTTTGCAAGTGACGCATAGAGGCGGCGATGCGCTTACTAGCGATTTCTGGCAGTTTGCGATGCGCTTCCACAAATACGGCGACGCTAAAGGCAATGGCGTTGCTTGCGCCGCCCGGCGTCCACTTTGTTCTCTACGATCGGCTTGCAAGCTTGCCCCATTTCAATCCGGATCTCGATCGCGCCGATGCTCCCCATCTTCTTCCCCGCGAAGTTGGCGAGCTACGCGAAAACGTCCGTAGAAGCGACGGCGTGGTCATCTGCTCGCCGGAATACGCGCATGGCGTTCCGGGCTCCTTGAAAAACGCGCTCGACTGGCTCGTCGGCAGCATTGAATTTCCCCAAAAGCCCGTGGCGCTGATCAACACCTCTCCGCGCGCGGTCCATGCAGACGCCCAACTTCGCGAAACCCTCGCCACAATGTCCGCCAGCCTCATTGAGGCGGCGTCCCTCACTGTCCCAATTGAAGGAAAAGCAAGAGACCGGGACACGCATGCCATCGTATCTGATTTGGCGTTGTCCGAGAAGTTAGGTGCAGCCTTGTTAACTATCCTCGCCGCAATTCAACGCGCCTGATTATTGAGGGGCGTGGGCGCTTGCGACTCCAATGCCGTTTGGGGCGATGCGCCGTTCGGGCGCGCGACCTGCGCCACGCGGCCAGCAGCGCGAGGCCGCTTTGATTGAGATCCGCGTTCCAACCTCGCGGTCGGAAGATCGAAGGCTTCTCGCATGTGGATCGGGATGAGGACAAGCCGCTTAGAGTGGAACATTCACATTCGCATATGTCGCTGGAACATGGTGCACGCGGCAGAGCTTGCCATGCCAACTACGAAGCGCAATAACCATCCGGCTGATTGTCGCCTCTTTATCAGCTTAATCGGCCTGAGCGCGCTGGCCCGCGCTCAGGTCGAATGGCATATCAAGCTCTATGCGAACCGTGCGACGCATGCGCGCCTTTGCGGCCCACTTCTGATGCAAGAGCGTGGTTCTTGGCAAAGCTCCGTTTAAGTCGGGTCGACACTTTGTCCGCCCTTTCGCCTAAGACTCGCGGCCTCCGGCCGCGAAAAGCCAGGCCTCTTGACGGTCATTGAATCGCGGAAACGCCCAAACGATCTTTCCACCGCGCCCCGATAGGCCGAGCCAGCGACGATGGCCGGCAGCAAAACGCGCAAATGCTCAGCGCTCGCGTTTCCACCGCAGTCCCCACTTCAAATTGCTCTTGACGTCATTACATAGGCGTCCTATGCATAAGGTATGACCTCAGTTCCGCCAGAGCCCCAAATAACCCGCCGGATTCGCGACGGTCTCGATCGCATCTGCGCCGTCATGCGCGCGGATCAATGGGCGATCGCCGGGACAGCCGGGCTTAATCCGACGCAGGCCCATGTGCTGACCTATATCGCCGGCCGCGCGGAAAAAGGCGTGCGCGTGGGGGCAATCGCCGCGCAGCTCGGCGTGTCTCAGCCTACGGCAACGGACTCGGTCGCGGCTCTCGTTCGCAAGGGCCTGCTGACAAAGGCGCCCGATCCAGAGGACGCCCGCGCCGTAGCCATGCGCATCACCCAAGCCGGGCGCGACATCGTCCGAGGGATCGGTCTCGTCATAACCGCGACCGAGCGCGCGCTTGAAACATTGTCAGATCAGGAACAAACCGAGTTACTGCAACTGGTCATCAAAACGATCCGCGCGCTTCAAATCGCCGGCGCGCTTTCGCCCCAACGCATGTGCGTCACCTGCCGGTATTTCCGCCCCAACGTCCATAACGAATCAAAGACGCCGCACCATTGCGATTATGTCGGGGCGGCTTTCGGAACCCAGAGTCTGCGTCTCGATTGCAGCGACCATGAAGCGCTATCGCCATCCGACGAGGCGGTTCTCTGGAGAAGCTTCACGACGACGTTCCCTGAACTTAACACGGGATACGACGCAATGGATATTGCGTCCCGCTCAGATCTTCGGCCGCTCGAAGAGAGTCGCCTGTCCCCAAGAGGCGAGGCACGCAAATAGGACTGAAGCGCCATGACCCGCAAAGCAATTTTCTATCACGCTGGCTGCCCGGTCTGTGTCGATGCTGAGCGTCAGTTCGCCGAGAAGCTCGATCCGAAGCAATACGAGATTGAGATCGTGCATCTCGGCCAGGCGAAGAACCGGATAGCCGAGGCCGAAGCGGCAGGCGTGAAATCAGTGCCGGCCTTCGTCATCGACGGTCAGGCGTATCACATCAATTTCGGAGCCGATCTCACCGCCCTGAAATAGCGCCCGCCCGCCTGCTATCGCGCGCGGGCCTTCCTCAATGGCCCGCGTCGCAGCGCCGGAAATCGTCAAGATCAACTACACCCAAAGATTTTCAGCATCGAGCTCACCTTTAACGAGGGTTGAGACAAACCTGACACTATTAAAGTTGGTTTCAAAATTCTACCTCGTCGCGAAGCCTTCGGATTCAGGCGCTCACGAGAAACGGTCTAACGCTCAATTACCCTTCCCAGGCTCAGCGACGCAGATGATTGCTGCATCTCTTTCGCTGAATTGTAGTAGCGACCGACTTTATCCCCTCGATCTGCACCAAGCTCCGCTATCAACACGCCTGTGATGAGCAGGTAACGAAAAGCCATGAACAACAACAAATAGTAAAAAAATATCTGCTGGTATCACAAATTAGAATCCTCGTGGATCGATGATCGGACCGAAATCTTCGATACAATTCTGACAGTCGCACCCTCCGCCGCTATTTGACTTTCAAATAAGGGCGAAGATTCACAGGTCGAGCAGGCCAAATTCTGGTTTGGCTGCGTAGCACGCGGACATCAGATGAGATCGCATGAGAAACTCCTCCTTGAAAACAAGGCTTGGGCCGAAGAGACAACACGCCGCAAGCCCGAATTTTTCGAACAACTCGCGCACGGCCAGCAACCAGAATTCCTCTGGATCGGTTGCGCGGACAGCCGCGTCCCGGCGGATATTATCGTCAATGCTGAACCCGGCCTGATTTTCGCACATCGCAATATCGCCAACCAAGTCGTCGCCACCGACCTCAATTGCCTCGGCGTCGTGCAATATGCCGTTCAAGTTCTGAAGGTGAAGCACATTATCGTCTGCGGCCATTACAATTGTGGCGGCGTGAAAGCGGCTTTGTCACGTCAGCGGTCGGATTTCACGCTGCTGAACAAATGGCTGCTGCACGTGAAAGATGTTTATCGCCTCCATCGCAACGAACTCGACGCCATCAATTGCATCGACGCCAAGACCAACCGCCTCGTCGAGCTCAACGTCATCGAGCAAGTCAACAACCTCGCCTTCTCATCGATCGTTCAGAATGCCTGGCGAAGTGAGCAACGCCCAATGATTCATGGATGGGTTTATGCGCTCGACGACGGCCTTTTGAAGCAGCTCATCACGCTGGGTCCCGAGAGCACGATGGACCCGATCTACCGGTGGGACGATGAGCCCGCAGAGCAGGCGTACTAAAAGCTTCAAGAGGAGGCACCGAACGTCATGCGCAAGCATCTCGATTATTACACGCGTTATCTGGACCACGATATCCCCGCGGGGGTCGTCGTGTTTCTTGTGGCCCTGCCGCTCTGTCTTGGAATCGCGGTCGCCTCCGGGGCTCCACCTTTTTCCGGCGTCATCGCTGGCATTGTCGGCGGTCTCGTCGTTTCCGTCGTCAGTGGCTCACAACTGAGCGTTTCCGGCCCGGCGGCCGGCCTTACTGTCATTGTCGCCGCGGCGGTGGAGAAATTCGGCCTCAGCGGCGCCGTCCTGGCAGTCGCGCTCTCCGGCCTCTTTCAGATCGGCATGGGCTATGCCCGCGCGGGCGTGATCGGCGCCTATTTTCCATCCGCCGTCATCAAGGGCATGCTGGCCGCAATCGGCCTGATCCTGATCGTAAAGCAGTTGCCGCATGCGATCGGCTATGACGCGGAGGCCGACAGCGATCTGTCCTTCCTCGAAAACGGCGCCAATGGGACGTTTTCCTTTGTCTGGTCGTCGCTGAACTCCATCTCGCCCGGATCCACAATCGTCTCCTTGGTCTCGCTCGCAATCTTGCTTCTGTGGGACACCGACAGGATACGGGGAAACCGAATCCTCGCGCTTGTGCCGGGCCCGCTGGTCGCCGTGTTCTTTGGCATTCTCTTCAACCTGGCCGCGCAGGCCGTGGCGCCTTTCTTCGCGATTTCCCCACAGCATCTCGTGACGCTGCCGCAAATCTTCGGCGCCCGCCAGTTCGCGGGACAAATCCACTTGCCAGATTTTGGATTGCTGACCGACTACCATATCTACGTGACGGCGGCGACTCTTGCGCTTGTCGGCAGTCTTGAAACCCTGCTCAGTCTCGAGGCCGTCGACAAGCTCGATCCACTCAAGCGCACAGCCCCCACCAATCAGGAGCTCAAGGCGCAAGGCGTCGGCAATTTCGTGAGCGGTATGATGGGCGGGCTACCCATCACAGCGGTAATCGTGCGCAGCTCCGCCAGCATCAACGCCGGGGCGCACACCAAGGTCGCTTGCATTGTGCATGGCGTGCTTCTGCTGTTGAGCGTCATGTTCCTCGCCAGTGTGCTGAACATGATCCCGCTCGCTTGCCTTGCGGCAGTGCTTCTGCTCACCGGCTACAAGCTGGCCAAGCCAAAACTCGTGGCTGAACAATTCGAAAAGGGATTCGAGCAGTTCGCGCCTTTCGCAGTCACGATCGCGGCCATCCTTCTGACTGATCTTCTCAAGGGGATGGCGATCGGCATGGCGGTTGGTCTTTTCTTCGTGCTTCGCACCAATTACCACTCAGCGTTCACGCTTACCCGCGACGGAAATCATTACCTGTTGCGGCTGCAGAAAGATGTCTCGTTCCTCAACAAGGCGCCTCTCCGCAACATTCTCGAGGAGATAGAGGGAGACAGTTTCGTCGTGATCGACGGAACCCGGGCGACTTTTATTGATCGCGACATCATGGAAACCCTCGAGGATTTCATGAAAGCCGCAGGCGACAGCAACATCCGCGTCATTTTGAAGGACCTCCCGAGAGTCGAGAAGAGCGCGGCGCTGGCGGTGGTCGCTTGAATCTGGTTGCACTGCTGCGAAATCTTCAATGCGTCGCCACATATCCACGCGCTGTAGCGGGACGAGAGGAGCGCGCATTTTGCAACCTCCATCGGAAAGGGACTGCCACGAGCAAGGCCACGGGCCTCGGTGTTGTGGCGGTTCCGCCGTTTCCTATATTTAGGAAGCAAGGACGCGGGATGTCACTGAAGAGGCAACACACGGGTCGCAACCCGCACGAAAATCTTTACCAGCTTCTTACCGCAAGGACATCACATGCGACCCTGCTATGGCTCGGCTTGTGACTATTGCTCAACAAGATGCACAACGCCGACGATTTCCTGGATAGGCACAACAAAGGAGAGGCCATGGCCGGCGGAGGCCAACTCGGCGGCCTCCGCAATCTCTTCGAGCATCTTGTCCTTGAGATCGGTCGACACTCCCGTGAGCACAATTTCCTTTTCGCGCTCGATTTGAATGCCGACACCGATTCCGCGCGTGGGCCACTTGGGCCGCGGCGGAACCCTACGGCGGCGTGAAGGACAGCCTAGAGATCGTCCTCTACTTCGCCAGATTTTGCAGCCCGACGCAATTCCGCTCGGAATTTATCCCGCTTTTCGTGCACCGAGGCGATAACGAACCCCATAGGAACCCCCAACCCGACGAGGGCCGCCTCTGAGATTTGGAGGCTCGCCTCGACCGTTTCCGGAACAGCATCGCTTACCCCAATGGAATAGAGATGACGCGCATGTGCTGTATCTCTTGCGCGCGCGACAATCAGAATGTCCGGCCGGACCTGCCGGGCCCCGAGCACGATGGCGTCTGCCGTCGATTGAGACCCTGTCGTCACAATAAGGGCTTCGGCATCCATAATGCCGCAAGCTCTCAAAAATCCCGTTTGCGTCGCATCTCCAAAAAATACTTCAAGTCCGCGTTGTCGGTCTTCCGCCACGAGATGTGGATTGCTATCAGTGGCGACGTGCGGCACCTCGTGCTCTTTGAGGAAAGATGTAACCACCTTTCCGACTCTCCCGTGACCGACAACAATCGCGTGCCCGCGCTGCTGACCTGGCGCGGCTTTCAATGCGAGGCCGACATCATGGGCGCGGGCGACCTGCGCACTGAAATGTCGAGCAACAACCGATAGCGCCGGAATGAGAGCCATCGTCACGGAGGCGCCCGCGAGCACGAATGCTGTCATCTGCGTTGAAATAAGTCCAAGCGTCGAGCCCATCCCTACCGCGACAAAAGCAAACTCTCCTCCTGGCCCCAAGAGGAGGCCAGTTTCGATCGCTGAATGCCACGGCAAATCAAAGGCGCGCGAAAGTGTCGCGATTATAATCGCTTTTAACGCAATAAGGCCAAACACGAGTGCGAGAATGGCTAATGGATCACGTGCGAGGTCGCGAAGATCCAAACCCATCCCTACCGTGAAAAAGAAAACTCCCAGCAACAATCCTTTGAATGGCTCGACAATGGCCTCTATGGCCTTGCGGTACTCCGTCTCCGCCAAGAGAAGGCCGGAAACAAAGGCTCCGAGCGCCATGGAAAGCCCCTCCACAGCAGCAAGCACGCCTGTTCCGATGATGACGAACAGCACCGCAGCCGTTAGCAGTTCTGCGGACTGAACGGCCCCGACGATCCGGAAAAGCGGTCGCAGGACAATCCGTCCAACCAAAATGATGAGCCCGATAGCGGTTGCGGCATTGAATAGCGCTTGACCGACGCTCGACACCAGGGAGCCTTCGGCGTGTGCGCCAAGAACCGAAATCAACATTAGTATTGGGATGACGGCCAGGTCTTGCGCCAAGAGGATCGCGAAGCTCGCCCTCCCGACGCTGCTGGTAAGTCTCCCTTGGGACGAAAGAACTTCCAAGACGATCGCGGTCGATGACAAGGCGAGGCTCGATCCGAGAACGAGTGCGATCGACGGAGTTGCCTGTCCCGTCGCTCCAATGACCAACGATAACAGGAAGGCCGTGATAACGAACTGTAACCCGCCTAATCCGAAAACAAGCCGGCGCATGGCCAGCAAGCGGTCGAAGGAAAGTTCCAGCCCAATGAGAAATAGGAGAAATACAACCCCGAGATCAGCGATCCCTTTCACATTCTCCGGGTCGACTACGGTGAACCAGTAGAGGGCCGGCAACTGGGCGATGAATGAGCCAAGCCCATTTGGACCAAGTAAGACGCCAGCCCCGAGATAACCGAGCACAGGGCTAAGTCCTAGGTAACGCATCAGAGGCACGACGACTCCGGCCGTCCCGAGAACAACTAGAGCGTCACTGTAAACCGGAACGTTAATCGTCGTGACCAATCACTCTTCTCCCATTAACTCTGCATTGGGCCTCGGCTTGAGCGCCGAGCCAAGTCAGCCAATCGTTATCCTTTGTACGGATGGGGTCGAGAGATGACCTGACACACTCCACCTCTCGACGACGCGGCAAAGTAATGGAAAGGGGAATGGAAAAATGGTCAAGTTCATCACGCTCGTCGGCGCCAGTCTGATTTTCGTAGGCCACGGCGCCACGAAGGAAGCCTATGAACAATATTGCGCGACATGCCATGCCAGCGCCGGTAGACTTGCTCGAAAGCTGGAAGGCGCCACGGCGGAGGAGAAAGGCGCAAAGCTCGGCCGATTCCTGGAGACGCACCAAAAGCTCGACCCGGAAGTCCGCGCGAAGCTCGTGGACTATCTCGTCGGCCTGTCGCGGCCTTGATCAGCGCAAGGCGAAGGCCGCGGCGACGGCGAGGACTGTCGCAATGACCGCCAGAGCTTGGTTGCGCCGGCTTTTATCCAACGCGCTGCGTCCGGCCGCATAATCGAAGCGTTCGTATAAAATATGCTCGGCGGGGACGCCGATATCGAGCAGGGCGTCTATCGCGATCTCCATCATTGCGGCCGGTCCGCAGACGAGGCAGCAGGTGTCTTTCGGCGGAAGGCCTGAGAGGATCTCCTCTATGTGGCGGCGGTCAATCGGACCCTGTTCAAAGGCCGGCAACTCAGCCAAGGCGTCGACCACTTTGACAATGTGCAGATCAAGGCGCCGGGAGAGACTCTCGATGAGCCGCAGCCCCGCGAGCGAGCCGGGAGTGCGGCCGGCGTAGAGGAGGCGGAAGGCGCGCGCGTCGCCGCTGTCGGCGGCCTCCTCAAGAATGCCGACGAGGGGCGCGACGCCGACGCCACCAGCGATCATGACGACATTCGCGCCACCGGATGGCAGAATGAATCCGCCATGCGGCCCATCGATGGCCACGCGGCGGCCGGGCTCGATCGCGCCGAAGGCGTTGGTGCAATCGCCTGCTTCGCGAATGATCAGGCGCAATTGCGGCAGCATCTGCGGCGACGAGGCGATTGAAAATGGATGGTCGTGGAAGGGTGGGCTATTCGGCTCGATGGTCAGCCATAGAAATTGGCCGGCGCGAAACCGAAATGCGCGTCGCTGCGGCGCGCGCAGGACGATCTGCCAGACATGGTCCGCCATCGGTTCGACCGACTCGACGACCCATCCCTGTCGCCACATGCGCCAGGGCCGCACGGCATAGGTGGAAAAAAGCGTCAGCAGCGCCCCGCCGCCGAGCAGCAGCCAGACCGCCTCGGGCAAAGGCGCGCTGCTGTAATCTCCGTTCGTCAGCGCGTGGTGGAGAATGAGTCCCGCGACGACGACAGCGAGCGGCCCATGTGTCGCGCGCCAGAATTCGTAGCGCACGCCGCGGCGCGTCCGCAGCAACGCGAAACCAACGAGAACGACAAGCCCTGTAAGCGATAAGGCGCCGGATAGCAGGCGGGGCCGAACCAGCATTTGGCTGAGCAGAACGAAGGCTCCTTGCGGGTCGTCAATGAATGCGGGGACCAGCGGCGCGAGCGGATGCGCAAATGCGATCAGCAGCGCCACGACGGCGGCGATGCGATGGAAGCCCATGGTCCGATCTATGCCGACGCGTCCGGAAAGCGTCTCGAACCGGCCCGAACTCCAGAATTGGAGAAAAAACATGGCGCCCGAGATCATGGCGAGTCCGGCGCCGAGTTCGGACCAGTGGCTCTCCGGTTCGATACCCGCCGCCCAAGCGGCGAGAAGCGGCGCCGCGGCGGCAATAAGATAGAGGATCGCGAGCGCCTTGCCGGGAATCCCAGAGCGCCGGGCGGCGGCGGCGCGGTCGGAAAGGGCCATCTTCTACCTCAGGGGGTCGCGGCTGTGAAAACTGATGGAGTGGTCCCTCGTCACGTTTGAGCTAGCGCTCTGATTTCTAGAAACTTAAAAGCAGAGGGGCCCTATCGGCGGCGATCTGGCTCCCTTCGCATCGACCGATATTTGCTTATGGTATTTCGGAACAATGAGGCGGAATCCCAAAGCAATCAACATTCACAAGCGAAGCGGCGAGGTAGTCCAACCGAGGCTCCCGAATTACTTCGCTTCGGTTGAGGTATTTCGAAATCGGGATTGGCTCCCAGTATTGCGAGAAGGAACCCTTGCCCGCGCCTTCGCCGGGGTCGTTGTAGCGCTTCCTTAGCGCGTCATAGAGCTCCTTGGGGGAGGCGGTTTTGGCGAGACCGAGCGCCTTAAAGGTTTCGTCCGGCGTTTCGGCCACCGTGGGGCCCACCGCAAAGCTGAAGACGAGAGCAATAACGCCGGCGAGCTTGCTCGAACTGACATCTCCAAGAGCTCTGCTTTCCGAATGGACATTTCGACTCCGCGTGTGATCGACGCGGGTCTCTTCAGTAGACGTTATCGTTGTTCCTACAAGCAGGAGAACGAGAGCAGATCGACGAGATCACGGCGTCATCACCCGTCTGTCTTTATCAGATTTCAGCTTGCTCGTTAAGCGAAGCCGCCAACTAGGAAAAATGGGCGGCTCAAACGGCAACCCTAAACTCTGCCTTCATTGAAGGAGCCGACCCGCGCGGTAATGTGGTGGTCTATTCGCAAGTTCAGCTTTGCTCTTATCCACGGCCCTCAATGCCGATGACTTTTGGTTAGCCGCTGGATAGCGAGCTAGTGCGAGCCTTTTCGTCGACAGCCTGCTAGCTTGGATCACGCGCTGAAAACCGCGATCGGCATAGGCTTCTTGGTCAACGCTTATCCATACGCTCCATTATAACCTCGGCGAGTAGACTTTCGGTGTCACGAAAGAGGGTGGCGACAGCGAGCGTGCGACCCTTGTTTTTGAACCGCAAAAGGCAGTCCTCGTGGGAGATATCACCCTCGATCTCGAGTTCGTCCCATTTGTCTGCATAGCCCACGTACTTGATTGGAATATCGTAATGTTGGCTCCAGAAGAATGGAGCGGCGGCAAATTCGTCCGCTCGCCCAAGCATGTTGTGCGCCGCAGTTTGGCCCTGCCGCACTGCGACCGCCCAATGCTCGACTCGAATGTTCTCGCCGCTATGCGGGTCGGGCCAGCGAGCGATATCGCCAGCCGCGAAGATCCCAGGGACGCTCGTTTCGAGATATGCGTCCACGACAACACCGCGATCAATTTTGAGACCGGCCATTTCTGCGAGTTCGATTCTCGGCCGCACGCCGATGCCTACGACTACCAGCCCCGCTTCAAGCGAGACGCCGCTTCTCAACAGCACTTGGTGTTCATCGATGGAAAGCGCGACGTCTTCAAGGTGAAAAACCACTCCGTGCTCCTCATGGAGGCTACGCACGAAATCGCCCATCTGCACGCCAAGAATGCGCTCCAACGGCCTTTTCTCCGGCGCCACCACATGGACCTCAAGCCCACGAGCGCGCAAGGAGGCCGCAACTTCCAAGCCAATAAAACTCGCGCCGAGCACAACCGCGTGGTTCGTCGTATTAGCAAGTCCAATAATAGCCCGGCAATCAGCTAGTGAACGTAGTGTACGAACATGTGGGAGATTGGCGCCTGGGATTGTTGGCCGGATTGGCTCGCAGCCCGTGGCAAGCAGCAAGCGATCATAGGAAAGCTTGCCCCCATCGGCGAGCGCGAGCTCCTTTAAGCGCGTATCAATACCGCTTGCGTTCACGCCGAGCCGTAGTTCAATGTCATTCTCGGCATAGAAGGTGTTCGGTCTCAGTGGAAGCCAGTCTTCAGGCGCGTTGCCCGCGAGATAATCTTTGGACAAATTGGTTCGGTCGATCGGCGCCACATCGTCGTTACTCAACACGACAATGCTTCCCTGGTAGCCTTCACGGCGCAGTCTCTCAGCTGCTGCGAATCCAGCGCCGCCGCCACCGACGATTACAATCTTTTCGGGAACATTTCCCGAGGCCGCGGCACGTGATGGCGCCATCGCCTGAAGCTTTTCTTTTACGAAGATCTTATTTTCGCGCTGCTCGACCGACCAGCACGCAATCGGACCGAAAGCCGGGCCGTGCGAGACTTTGCCAGTTCGGAGGTCAAAACATGCGTGATGCCAGGGGCAGTGCACGGAGCCGTCGACTACCAACCCGTCGACGAGGGGTGCGCCATAATGAGTGCAATGAGCGCCGACCGCAAACACTTCCGTCCCGAGGCGAGCTAGGAGCACTTTTTCCTCGCCAACATGACCGACCAATTTGCCGCCATCCGGAAGCTCCGTTAGCGCGATGCCTTCTGTAAGATCGGGGCCACCGGGCGCCGCTTGATCTTCAGCCATTTCCATCTCCCTTAGTAGTTCGCGCGGCAGCAAATTCTCTTGGCCCAATGACGGACCTGTTCGGCGTCTGCTCGACCCGGAGATCAAGTCAATACTTCCGTTGAAGCACCGTAACGCAAGCGACGGTCTGGGTCCCTGATGCGCCGCGTAATTGGGGAGCCTCTGAGCAAAAACCCTTCTGAGTCTGCACTATAACGCGGATTAACCGATCGCCCCGTCGCGAGCAGCTCAAAAGGACCCTGAGCAAGCGGGCGGTTCTGGTCGCAACCGAAAGCGGGCCTGTTTCACTCTTGGTGCAAGTCGCATCATCCACGCACGAAGCAATTCAATGCTGGCTCGACCATACATCGATTGCTCGAGCGCCTTCAATCGATTGATCTGGCCCTCCGTCTGTCCGTTGCTCCACGGGGTCCGTCACATTGATCGTATCCTTGGAATGCCTCGCCGGGCGCGGCCCGCGCCGCCCGGTAAGCGAGCGCCATAGCCCTTACGCTGCCCCCGGGCCTAGCGCCTACAGATACCAAGCTTGCTTATTATATGTAGGCTTGATATGTAGCGAACGAACTAGGGGGACGCAGGCAATGACAACGGCTGACCAAAAGCGGGACCTCGCCTTCACGCTGAGCGACGTCGCGCGCCTGTTTCGAACATGCGCGGACCAGAAAGTCGCCCAATTCGGCGTAACCCGCGCGAAATGGGCGGTTCTGGCGCGGCTCGAACGTTCCGAGGGCCTGAAACAATCCGAACTCGCTGAAATGCTCGATCTCCAAGCCATCACGCTGACGCGTCTTCTCGACGGCCTTAGCGAAAGCGGCTTGATCGAGCGACGGGCCGACGTGGAAGACCGCCGCGCCAAGCGGCTCTACCTCACGCCCGCGGCGCGGCCGCTTCTGAAACGCCTGGGCAAAGCGGGCAATGAATTAATGGAGGAGGCATTCGAGGGGCTCTGCGACGCGGAAACGGCGCGACTTCTCTCAAATCTTCTGGCGATCAAGGACAACCTCCGCCGCGCGGCGCACCGGAAGGATTCAGAAGCGGAGGTGCGCTATGGCTGATGCAGGCGCGGAGGCGGCGCAGCGCTTTACGAATCCCGTCCACGCGAAGCGCATCTTCGCGCTGGCTCGACAGCGCCTTCGGCTTTTGCTCATGGTCGGCGTCCCTGCGGCCGCCGCAATGGCGGGCGTGGCGCTCTATCTCGCAGGCGGCCGATATATTTCGACCGACAACGCCTACATCGGCGCGCGCAAGGTTCTCGTTACGCCGGACGTTTCAGCAAAGATCAGCGGCGCGCTCGTGCGCGAGGGGCAGCATGTCGCCGCGGGCGACGAACTCTTTCGCATCGATCCCACATCCTTCGAATTTGCCCTGCGCCAGGCGCAAAGCAGGGTCGATATGGTCCGCGCCGAGTTCGCCAATCTCAGGTCGAACCACAAATCGCTGAGCCGGCTGGTCCAGCTCGGTGAGCAGGCGGTCTCAGTCAAACGGCGCATCTATGACCGCAAGAGTGGACTGGCCGCGCGCCAGTTCAGCACGCAGGCGGACCTCGAGGACGCCAGCGCCGCTCTGTTGGCGGCAGAACTGCAATTGCAGCCGGTGCGACAGCAATTGGCCGAGACGCTGAACCAGTTGCAAGGCGATCCTGATCTGACCATCGAGGATTTTCCATCTTATCGGCAGGCCAAGGCGACTCTGGATCAGGCGCAGCGCGATCTCGATCATACGATTGTCAAGGCGCCGATTTCCGGCGTGGCGACTCAGGTCGACAATATCCAGCTCGGCAGATTCGTGACCGCCGGGACGCCGATCCTCAGCATCGTGGACGACTCCAGGCCATGGGTCGACGCGAATCCAAAGGAAACGGATATTACGAATCTCCGCATCGGACAGAAGGTCGAGATTGCCGTAGACACTTTTCCTGGACATGCCTTCCACGGCCATGTGGCGTCCCTCGGACCTGGCACGGGCGCGCAATTCGCACTCCTGCCGCCGCAAAACGCCAATGGAAACTGGGTAAAGGTCGTCCAGCGCGTGCCGATCCGCATTGAATTCGAGCCTGGTCAGAAGCTCTCGGCCTTACGCGCCGGAATGAGCGTCACCGTCGAGATCGACACGAAACGCCAGCGCAGCCTCGCCTCGCTCATTGGGGCCGGCCAAAGCTTTGCGGAGGAGGAGACGCAATGACCGCGCCCGCGCGGGGCGCGCAACGCGGCATGGTGACGGTCTGCGCCATGAGCGCGACAATCATGCAGGCGCTCGATACGACGATCGCCAATGTCGCTCTGCCGCATATGCAGGGCAGCCTTTCGGCATCGCTCGATCAGATCAACTGGGTTTTGACGTCCTACATCGTCGCGGCCGCCGTCATGACCGCGCCGATCGGCTGGATGGCTGAACGTTTCGGGCGCAAGCGGCTTTTCCTCGTTTCCGTGGCTGGCTTCACGTTCGCGTCAATGCTGTGCGGCTTTGCCCAGAGCATTGGTCAGATAGTCGCCTTCCGGCTGTTGCAGGGCGCCTTTGGCGCCGCCCTCGTGCCGCTTTCCCAGGCAGTCATGCTCGACGCCTACTCCGCGCAGGAACGGGGGGCCGCCATGGCGATCTGGGGCGTCGGCGTCATGCTTGGCCCCATCATGGGGCCGACGCTCGGCGCCTGGTTGACGGACAACTACAATTGGCGCTGGGTCTTCTTCATCAACCTCCCGATTGGCGTTTTGACCGTGCTCGGCCTCCTAGCCTTTATGCGGGACTCCGAGCTCGATAAAGCCCGTCGCTTCGACTGGTTTGGCTTTCTCGCCCTCGCCGTCGGCCTTGCGGCGACACAGCTCATGCTGGATCGTGGCGAAAATGCGGGGTGGTTCGACTCGCGCGAAATCCTCGTCGAGGCGCTCGTCGCTCTTGCAGGTTTCTACTTCTTCTTCGCGCACTCGCTGACGACGGCGTCGCCCTTCATTCGCTTCAGCATGTTTCGGGACCGTAATTTCGTCGTCGGCTGCATCTTCATGGCCGTCATCGGCGTGGTTCTTTTCGCGACGATGGCGCTGGTGACGCCTTACATGCAGAACGTCGTCGGCTATCCCATCCTGACTGCCGGCTTTCTTCTCGCAGCGCGCGGCGGTGGCACGCTTGTGGCGATGTTGATCGTTGGCCGGCTGCTTTCCCTGGTGGAGGCGCGCTACCTCGTGTTTTGCGGGCTCTCGCTCGCCGCCATAACCCTTCACCAAATGGAGGGCTTTACCGACCAAACCTCCTCCAGCGCCATAATTTTCGCTGGCGTCCTGCAGGGGTTCGGTCTCGGCCTCGTCTTTGTTCCGCTGAACACCGTCGCCTTCGCGACCTTGCCCAACATATTGCGAACCGAGGGCGCCGCAATGCTCACCCTTGTAAGAAACATCGGCAGCTCTGTCGGCATTTCGATCGTGATCGCCCAATTGACCCAGGGAACGATCCAAGCCCATGCGCGTCTCGTCGAATTTGTGACGCCCTTCACGGGGTCCCTGGACGCCGTTGGTCCAAGAGTTCAGTTCGACGTCATGACCGACGAGGGTCGCGCCATGCTCGACGCTCTCGTCTCGCAACAAGCCGCGATCATTGCTTATTCAGGCGACTTCCGGCTGTTGAAATTTCTCTTGATCGCCACACTTCCGCTCGTTCTGACGCTTGGTTCGTCGAAATCGCCGACGCGTTCAGACCCGCAAGTCGATCTGGCGCTGGAGTGAAAATGCAAGGCAAGAGATCGTTATGAAGACGGAGACGGAGACCATACGGACCGTTTGCCGCTTTGCCCGCTGCACGGAGACGCTCCTTTTCGCCATGGCGCTCGGCGGCTTATTAATCGGAATGACTGGACCGCTCTCGGCGGAGACGCTCCGTTCGTCACTTGCCCGCGCCTATGCGGGCAACCCGGACCTCAACCAGAGCCGCGCGGCCGTCCGCGTGCGCGACGAGGATGCGCCGAAGGCGCTGGCGGGGATGCGCCCCAAGGCCAATATTCAGGCGTCGGCCGGGCCTCAATACGCCAATCTGCGATTCCCGGGGGGGCGCAATCCGGATACCGGGAAGCGCCAATACACCATCGAGGAATACACGGGGTGGCCGCGCGGCACGACCTTGAACCTCCAGCAGAATATTTTCGACGGCAACCGTACCGAGAACTCCGTGAAGCAGGCGGAGTCGAACATCTTCGCCGCCCGCGCCACCATGCGCCTCACCGAGCAGGCGATCCTGCAGAACGGCGCCACCGCCTACATGAACGTGCTGCGCGACACGGCCGTAATGAATCTGCGCAAGAACAACATCGCCGTGCTGGAGCAGCAGCTCAAGCAGACCCGCGACCGTTTCCAGGTCGGCGAGGTGACGCGCACAGACGTCGCCCAGGCCGAGGCGTCGCTGGCGCAGTCGCGTTCCGAGTTTTACGCCGCGCAGGCGCAACTCAAGAACAGCATCGCCAATTACCGGCAGATCATCGGCGACGAGCCGAAAAATCTTCAGCCGGGCGCCTCCGTCGAGCCGCTGCTCCCCAAATCGCTGAACGACTCCATTCAGATCGCACTGGTCGAGCATCCGGGCGTTGTCTCGGCGCTGCATCAGGTCGATGCGGCCGAGCTTGCCGTGAAGGTGGCTGAGAGCGCGCTGATGCCCAATCTTTCGGTCAACGCGCAGGTCTCCAACCAGTACGACTCCTTCCTAGGCATCCCCGGCACCCGCCAGTTTTCGGCGCTGGCGGCGGCCCAGCTCAACATTCCGCTCTACCAGGGCGGCGCGGAATACGCCTCCATCCGTCAGGCCAAGGAACAGGTGGGACAGGCGCGCCTCAACGCCGATCTGCAGCGCGACAGCGTGCGCGCCAGCGTGGTGTCGAGCTACGGTCTGCTCGAGACGGCGAAAGCCTCGATCATCTCCGGGCAGGCGGCGGTGAAGGCGGCGGAGACGGCGCTCGCGGGCGTCCGGGAGGAAGCCAAGGTCGGGCAGCGCACCACGCTGGACGTGCTGAACGCGCAGCAGGCGCTGCTGAATGCGCGCGTGAGCCTCGTCATCTCCCAGCGCGACCGCGTCGTGGCCTCCTATGCGGTGCTCGGCTCGATTGGCCGACTTTCTGCACAGGAACTTGATCTAAACGTAAGTTTGTATGATCCGGCAATCCATTACGAGCAGGTGAAGACCAAGTGGTGGGGCACGGACACGCCGGACGGGCGTTAGCATAAGGAAATCCAAGCCGGCGACACAAACAAGGATGCGGGTCGGGAAGCGCCTTCCGCGGCGCGAGTGGACGATCTAGGCCCTGACAGATGGCTATGGCGACTTCCTCTCAGGCGGGCTCATAACCTCCGGCGGAGCGGGCTGCCCGATCCCGATCGAGCATGGGCGGCTACGGCCTCGAAGCGACCGGCCAGTATTTCGCGACAAAACTCGCGCTTCCTCCTTCTGTCGCTCTTCTTGCCGGCCTGATCGAATTTGTCGGCGGGATCTTCCTGGCTGTCGGCTTTCTGACCCGGCCCATCGCAGCGCTTGTGTTCGCACTGATGTTCACCGCGGTCTTCAGGGTCCATCTGGGTTCGGGCTTTTTCTGGATGAGCGGCGGCTTCGAATATCCCCTCTTTTGGGGGATTGTCGCACTAAACTATGTCATCCGCGGCGGAGGTCGTTACTCAGGTGACGCGCTGATCGGCCGCGAGATCTAAAACCGGCGGGGACGAGCACGAAGGGGCGTTCGTTTCTGCCTCCCGGAGAGGCGGCGACGCCCTTCATGGCTTGCCGACTGCTGGCACGCCCTGGCGGAATCTTTTCTCTCCTTTCCTAACCGTCGGAGGGCTCCCTTGCGACTCCCAACCTATTTCATCTCCCATGGCGGCGGGCCATGGCCCTGGATGCCAGAATGGCGACGACGGTTCGCCGACCTCGAAGCCTCGCGTGCCCGGATTCCGAAGGAGTTGCCTGCTAAACCGAAGGCGGTGCTCGTCATCTCAGGCCACTGGGAAGGGCCCGATTTTGCCGTCATGTCGGCAAGCCGGCCGCCCATGATCTATGATTACTCCGGTTTTCCGCCGGAAACGTATCGCGTCGTCTACCCGGCTCCGGGCGCGCCTGGCATCGCTGTGAAGGCAGCAGAACTGATCCGCGCGGCCGGTCTGCCGACGCGGCTCGATGACACGCGAGGGTTTGACCACGGCGCCTTCGTCCCGCTCTACATCATGTATCCGAATGCCGAGACGCCAGTCTTACAGCTCTCGCTGCAATCAGGCTACGATCCCGCCAGGCACTTCGCGCTTGGACGGGCCCTCGCCCCTCTACGAACAGAAGGCGTGCTTATCATCGGCTCTGGCTTGAGCTATCACAACCTCGCGCTATTCGGACCGGGAGCCCGAACGCCTTCGGAGACCTTCGATAAGTGGCTATCCGATGCGCTGTCCAGTGCGCCGGAGCGACGCTCTGCCTCCGTGATGGCCTGGGAGCACGCTCCTTATGCCCGCGTCTGCCATCCGCGCGAGGATCACTTGGCTCCCCTTTTCGTCGCGCTGGGCGCAGCTGAAAATGACACGGCGACGCAGACCTATCATGAGCGGGGTCTGTTCGGGGGCGTCACAGCCACGAGCTATCGGTTCGGATAGCGGCGCAACGCAATGCATTTAGACATTCCGAACTGTAAAGCTCACGAAACGGCCTCGCTCTTACGCACCACTACACGCTGACGATTGCCTTGCGGAACCTCATCAACGACGCCGCGACGAAGATTGCGCTGATCGCCGTCATCACGCGCTGGATGATTTGTCCGCTGGGCAAGCGAATGCGTGCGATCGAAAGGGTTGTCCATCCCTTGTAGCGGGTTTCGACATTCAAAAGTTCGTTTTCCATCTCGAACACCGCCACGTGTGAGGGATGAAGGAAACCTCGCAGCGAATGGATCCTCGCCTGCTCGCCGTCAGCAGGTCACATGCATGAGGCCGACCTTTCTCTTGCGCATCTCGTTGAACGAATGAATGGCTTCAGGCGTCGGCTGGAGCAGGACGACGCAACCTTTTTTGCTCAAATATTCGCTAGCCTCAGGAGAAAGGCGCACGTTGTCGTGTTGGCCTGTTCCAACGATCACGACTTCGTGGTCGTCGCGATGGAGGCGGCCGCGCCCAGTAAACAGGCGCGCGAGACACTGGGAAGCCCGAGCGCACCCACTCTTGACCGAGGCAGTTTGGCAAGTCTTTGTAAGTGATACAAGCACGGTGTTTCGTTCGCCTGGGCCGCCAAAGCGTAACCTTAACCACAACTGCGGTTTAGCTCCCGAATCCACCTATCCTCCTCGAATCTGCAACGCCGCTTACGCGGGCGCTTCTTGAACGGAGATCGAGAATGAGCATTGAAGCGATGCTATTGGTAATCACTTTCTGCGTGATCATTTTCCCAGTAGCACGCCAACGATACGTCGAGGTTTTGCGGCGCAGAGCGATTTTTGCAATTGAGAAGCAGCGGCATACGCGGGTGATTTCATTGATCCACCGTGAGGAGTCGATCAATCTTTTCGGAATCCCGGTCGTCAAATTCTTGAACATGAATGATCTCGAAGAGATCATGCGCGGCATTCATTTGACAGACCCCGAGACGCCCATCGATTTTATACTTCACACGCCAGGCGGACTTTATCTCGCCGCTACCCAGATCGCGCGAGCTTTGAAAGACCACGCTGGAAAAGTGACGATTTTCGTGCCCCATTACGCAATGTCCGGAGGAACTCTTATCGCTCTCGCAGCTAACGAAATCATTATGTCCCCCCATGCAGTTCTGGGACCTATCGACCCTCAGATCGACGACCTTCCGGCAGCGTCGATCCTCAAGG
This sequence comes from Methylocystis sp. IM3, assembly GCF_038070105.1. NCBI lineage: Bacteria > Pseudomonadati > Pseudomonadota > Alphaproteobacteria > Hyphomicrobiales > Methylocystaceae > Methylocystis > Methylocystis sp. IM3. Next base: position 114,319 of record NZ_JBBPBZ010000006.1, read on the forward strand.
TGATTCAGCGAAAGCCAATTGCTGAAATTGATGATGACACGATTATACTCGCCGATCTTGCTGAAAAGGCCATTTCTCAGCTCGGAGATATTGTTGGGGAACTATTAGCCGATAAACTCGACGCGTCAGCGATTGAAATGGTGTCAGAAAGTCTCACGAGTGGGGCCTGGACACATGACTTTGCGATCACGTATCGGCAGGCAAAAAAGCTTGGTCTGCCGGTGACGACGAACATCCCCAATGAAATTCTCGACCTAATCGCTCTATATCCTCAACCCATTATTGGAACGCCAAGCGTTGAATATCTTCCGAACACGACTCGGCGGGGGAACGCGGCGAAAAGCGATCCATCGCGGAAATAAACTGAAAGTCAGCTTCGGCGCCGGCCGTCTTTTGGCGCCCGGTTGCAGCAGGCGCCTTCGGGTCGAGGAGAATAAGACGGGCTCAGCACGGTCGCCGCAAAACCCCTAAGGCGCGTCAGACGGTTTGGTCCCGCCAGGAAAGCGCGAGCCGCTCACCGGAGCTCGAAGAGACGCGCGCGCCCAGTTTGCGGCTTTCGTGGTCAAGTTTGTGTTGAAGCCAACCGACATCCGCCGTAGTTGGCCGGCTTAGACGAAACCCTCTGATTTGCAGTGGCGTCATCTCGAGCGCATGCAGGAAGCCCGTCCCTGCCTCAACTTCGACGAAATACATCAACGCCAAATCCCCTCTATATTCCTCGTAGCCGGAAATTCCCTCGTAATCATTCAGAAAATCGCCACAGCCATAAAGGATGAGGCGATCACGGTAGACCTCAATCCCTTTCGGATGATGCGAGGAATGGCAATGCAACACAGAAATTGGTGTGTCGTCAATCAATCGATGAGCAAAGTTTCGATCTTCATCGGAAACCTCATAGCCCCAGTTCGGTCCACAGTGCACGGAAAGAACGACGACGTCGCCGGGCTCGACCCTGCGCGATATTGAATGAACAATCCGCGATACATTGCGCTCCGAAAAACTCGTCAACAGCGCAATACCGGCGACATCAGATTTCGCTGCCCAGCTCATTGGCGCTCCACTCGAGACGCAAGCGCAGGAAAAAATGAGGACGCGTCCTCTGCCGGGAATTTCGAACGTCGCTGGCGCCCAAGCATCTGCCAGGCCGCGCCCGGCCCCGGCGAATTTTATTCTTAACCGTTGGAGGGTCTCGAGCGTATCGAATAAACCCTCCCGTCCCCAATCCAGGACATGGTTATTGGCGAGCACGCAACAGTCCACGCCCGCAGAAGTCAGGCAGCCGGCGTTCTCCGGGCTCATTCGGTAATTTATGCCCTTGGGGAAATAGCTTTCGCTTCGCGTGATGCTTGTCTCTAGGTTGATGATGCGCAGGTCAGGTTTCGCGCGCTCGAACTCCGGGAGCGCTGCGCCCCAGATATAAGGAAACGGCGCGGATCTCGGAATTTCGCCATGCGCCTCCTCCGCAAGTCTCACATATCCTTCGGCCGAGGCCATATATTCCTCGTGAAGACGCGGGTTGCAGGGATAGGGCAGGATTTGGTCGACGCCACGTCCCGTCATTACATCCCCGCAAAGGAACAGCTTGATCGAGGGGGAACGCATTCATTCAGGTCCTGGATGTTCCATCTCGCCAGAGAGGCGCCTTGCGCAAGACACCCCCCGCGTCATGGCCTTGATTGAGCGATGTTATCCCTCTTCACTGGTCCGCGTCCGGGGTGGACTCGACGCTGGAAGCGGAAGGGGCGCGCTCTGCGAGCGGCGCCGACGCGAGAACTTGGTAGCCCGTCGCGCCGGCAGGCGGCGATCGGAAGAGCTCAACGGATTCGACATATTGCACGAAGGACAGCGGCCGGTCGATCGGGTGTCGGCGCGCGATCGCCGCGCCATTTCCGCGAAGACGGGCAAGCGTGATATGCGGCCGAAATGGCCGGTCGTCGTTTTGGCCGAACAGATCGAGAAGCGCGCCCCGCAAGGCTACGGCCTCATCCGGCGCCGCGCACTCCGCCCATAACAGGCGAGGCCGTTTCGCCTCCGGGCCGTAATTGAGGCGCCGCAACTCGAGTGGGAATGGGCCGAATTTAGAGACAATCAAACGCATCTTCTGGATTGCTTCATCTATTGACATTTCATTCCACGGAGGAACCATCGTGAGATGAACATCTCCAGGCGAGACGAATTTGACCTGTTCCTCCCGCAGCTCTTTTACGAGCCTCGCCAGTTGATCGGAGAGGTCGGGCGCTATCTTAACCCCTAGAAAGACGCGCATCCCTTGAGGCGGTTTTCCGACACCACTCGCAATCGCGTGGTCGTGTTCATTTTCCGGCATCTACCTCGAAGCCTTCAGGCTTTCCCCGAGTTCTCGTTTTAAGGAAGCAGTCGATGAAGGACTGGAACGTCGTCATTACCATCTATCAGGATGGCTATAAACGGGCGCTCCGCGCTTTGCGAGAATTTGGCGCCGTCACCGGTAGCCCCTACCACAATGTGCTTGTTATGACCGTCGCCGATCCTTTGGCGCTGCTCGAGTCCATGGAAAAGCGTACGGCGGAGGCGCCCGCCCTGCTTGACGCGATCTCGCGGATCGCCCCGGCGCTCGGCAATTTCGATTTTGTGTCTGCCGATGATTTTCGGCAAAAAGCCAGGGAGAGGCTGCTCCAATGGGCGCCACGACTGGCGGGGCGCTCCTTTCACGTGCGCTTTCACCATCGTGGAACCGCTTCCGACCTGCCGACGCCAGACGTTGAGCGCTTTATGAATGACGCCCTCTTGGAGGCCTTGAGGCAAGCAGGAACGCCCGGCTCTATTTCTTTTTCCGATCCCGAGGTCATCATCGCGATTGACACGCTCGACCGTCGCGCCGGCCTGGGCCTATGGAGCCGGGAGGATCTCGCCCGCCATCGCCTGTTGCGGCCGGACTAGTCTCCGCCGTGAGAAGACGCGCCGCCAATCACCTCGGCGCCCGGCAGGGGCGCGGGGCAACCCGGACGTGGCGCGGCCGCCCGGAGTCGACCGTGATGTCGGCGACGCCGAATTGGCCGATCGTCCAGGCGTTTGTCAGAAGGTGCGCCGTTGGTTCCGCCACAGTAAAGGTCGAAGGGCCTGTCGCGAGCGCGAGCGGCGCCAGCAATTGATCAGACAGAAAGGGCTCGACCGCCGCCCCCGAAACATGGTGCTCGAAGAAGGCGGCGACCGCCGCATCCGCGACGGCCTCGGATGGCTTCCCCAATCGACCGAGCGCGGAAAAGCTTACCGCCAACGCCTCATACTCGGCGGTCAGAAATATGCCGGCTCCCGGGCAAGCGGCGCTAACGCATCGCGCCTTGATGTCGACCGGGACGCCAAGCGCGCAGAGCGACTCCCGCGCCCGGTCGGCCATGCGCTGCGGAATGTGTTCCGGAAGGTTCGCCGCGGCGGCGCGACCGGCGATGCGCCGCAAGGGACCGCGCCGGACCAGCGTGAGCGGCATCGGCGGGTTTGCGCCGCGCTCCACCCGCGCCGGAGCGATCCGACACGCCACTTCGCCGCCGCCCGCCGGGCGCCAGCCCCAACGGTTCAGTTGGGCGTCGAAGCAAAAGCCCATTTGTCGCAACGCCGGCAAATAGGAATTGGCAAAGTGGTCGAAGGGCGGCGACAAGTCGACATGCGTTCCCCCACGCGCCAGCAAGGTGGAGGCGCCCTCGGCAAGCGCCAGCGGAAGAACGAGCGTTTGAAGGATGAGAGTCACCGAGCCGGCGCTGCCGCGTTCCGCTGTTGCGGCGACGTCGAAAACGTAATCGCCGCTCCTTCCGGCGTGGCCGGGAGCGAAGGTGAACTCGGTCGAGCCAAGCGCGTCTCCGGAAACAGCCGCGCCACTGATCGCCGCCGCCGCTCTCACCGCCGCAAGATGTTGCGGGCGCAGGCCGGGATTGCGTCGGTTGGCGCGGATGTTTTCGAGGCGAAAGCCGCGCGCCGTCACGATCGAGAGACTGAGCGCGGTCCTCAAAATCTGGCCGCCGCCTTCGCCGTGCGAGCCATCGATGACGCGAAGTTCCGCCGGCCATATCCCGTGTGCAGAACCACCAGCTGGCAAGACTGTTTATTCCTCGAAGATCGGGGACTCCGTTTCGTCGGTTTCGAGCTGTTCGACTGGCTCGTTCCCCGTCTCGGGAAGCTCCCGCTCCACATCCGCCATTTCTGTTTCGATGAGTTTCGGAGCCTCGTCTTCGCCTTCTGAATAGGCATCGGGCCGCTTCGGCTTTCTGGGCCCGCGCATGTCCGTTGTCGCTTCTCGCCACATGGGATGACCTCGTTGCTTTCATTTGCGGCGTTTGCGCCTAAGGGACTAGCATACCAACAATCAGGCGACGTGAGAAATGAAGCCCCTCGATCCGCTCGACCTATGGCGTTGGCGTGCCTTGTAGCTTGCGCCCGCGCCCTCGGGCGCGTGTTTCCGTTTTGGCCGGGCCGGCCTATCATCCCGGCATGACGAGGCGAAACTGGCGCCGGACCTCATTCAAGCGGCCTGATGGAACAGCGGGCGTCGCCAGGAACGACTGGACGTTATCCGACGACGCCGGCCGCGCGCTCGCCCGCATCTACCGCTACCTCTACGGCGCCAACGCGGGGCGCTGGTTTTGGATGGTCCTGATCGCGCCGGATGGCACGCCCTTCAATGCCGGGTCAGGTTTTGCGGCGACGGAGGCAGAAGCCCGCGAGATCTGCGAAGCCATGATCCCGCCCGGCGTTCAGGAGCGCGGCTCCTGTTGCGACGAGGGTGGCGAACCGGGCGTCGAATAGAACCGGCATGGCGCGCATGGCTGCGATACGCATGAGTATCTCGGCGCTCCTCGCTCTGCCTGGCGCGCATGGGGCCTCGTTCAGTTCGCGGCTAACGAGTTCTGGCCGCCAGCCGAAAACAGCACGACCGTGCCAGGCGGCGGTGTAAGATCCCCTGACCCATTCGAAACGAGCTCCTATCAAATTATAGGGTGATCGCTCGAGACCACGTGAGCACAAGCTTGAACTTTTACTGAGCGCTGCATAAAAGCTAACGCCGCGAGGCGAGCATTCATCGAGCCCCGGCCTCTTCGGCAGAGACAAAATCGGAAATGGTTGTTAGGTTCGGGTCGAACTAACGCCCCAAATAAGCGCTGTGAACGTCCCGCCCAAACATCAGTGGAGAATCACGGCCAGCAGCGGCGATCCGCGGCTTGCTACCGACGATAATTATACGACGTCGTGGCCCGTGGGAGCCACCAGGACCTGGCTGGAAATCGATCTGGGCGAAAGAGCCATCCTCGGCGGGCTCGAAGTTTATTGGGGCCAGCAGGCCCCGATCATATATGGGTTCGAAGCCTCGCTCGACGGCAAAATCTGGGCGCATCTGTGCCGCACGCGCCATGGCGAAGGCGGGCAGGAAATCTTCGCTTTCCCGCCAACCCCGGTTCGCTTCCTGCGATGGACATGTGACGATCGGGGACCGGCGCGGTCGCTCGAAATCATCGAGATCAATCTCTACGATCCCGCCAATGCTCCATTGGTTGCCGAGGAAGGACGCGTCGCAGCGCTTGGGCATGCGCCCGTGACGCTCCGCGCTGGGGAGAGCATTACGGTTGACTTCGGTTATCCCCGCTTCCCGCTGGGCGCGCTTATCGCGTGGGGAAAGACTTATGGAACGGATTTCTCCGCCTCTCTCTCGGATGATGGCGTCAACTTTCGCACTGTGGGCCGCATCACGCTCGGCAGCGGCGGCAGCGATAGCTTCTGGTGGCGCTCCACGATCGCTCGCCACTTCCGCCTGACTGTTCACGAGACCAGCTCGCCCGAGGGCGCCGTCGTCATCGAACTCAAACTTCGCGTCCTCAACAAGGACCGCATGCCCATCGGACAATTGGAACGCGGCGCTCGGGCGGGGCGTACCGATCTTTACCCACAGGCGCTTCTGGGGCGCCAGGTGTATTGGACCGTGGTGGGGGAAACAGATCATACCGAGGAAGCGCTCTTCGACGAATATGGAAACCTCGAACCGAAAGCCCGAGCGCCTCAAATCACGCCCTTGCTCCGGCTAAGCGGGCTCTTGCAGGGCGCCCCCGCCAGCGACGCCGTCAGCCAATCCCTTGCCGAAGGGTCGCTGCCGATCCCGCGCGTGGTCTGGTCCCTCCATGGCGTCGAGCTCGTCGCAACAGCTCTCGCCGATGCGGGGGAAGCGCTGGTCGAATACCGCGTCACCAATCGCGGCAGCTCTTTGCAGGAGGGCGCGCTCGTCCTCGCGGTGCGCCCTGTCCAGATCAATCCATACTGGCAACATGGCGGCCACGCGGCCATCAACGCCATCGCCGTCGATGGCCGGGAGGTCTGGGTCAACGATAAAGTATTTTTCGCGGTTTCACGCGAGCCCGACGTCGTCTCGATCGCGGACTTCGATGACGGCGACGTCGTGAGACTGATCGGGACTGCGCCCGAAGAGACCGCTCGGAGCCTTCGGTCGGACTCCGGGCTGCTCAGCGCCGCCTGCGAGTTCGGCTTTCGACTCGCACCGGGGGACACTCTCGCCGTCGTCATGTCGTCGCCGATGCGGGACAAGGTCACGCCACGACCGGACGTGGACTTCGACGCTGTTTACGATAACGTCCTACGATTCTGGCGGGAGAAAATCGGGCCGCGAAAGATCACGGTCGGGGACCGGGAAGTCAGCGACACAGTCGAAGCGCAAACCTCGTATATTCTCGTCAACGCAACGGACCATGCTTTTAAGCCCGGTCCCCGAAATTACGACCGCACCTGGATTCGCGACGGCGCATCGCAAGCGCTTGCCCTGCTCTGGGCCGGCTTGGCAGAAGAGGCCAAAGCCTACGTCATCTGGTACGCCAAACGTATTTATGAAAACGGCATGGTGCCGCCGATTCTCGAAATCGATGGCGGCGTCTATCGCGGCTATGGGAGCGACATCGAGTTTGATTCACAGGGCGAGTTTGTCGGAATCGCCGCGGACGTTTACCGCACCACCCGCGACCGCGACTTCCTCGACGCAATTTTCGATGCGGTCGTTCGGGCGACAAATTTCATTGAGGAGCTTTGCGCAAGGACGAATGTGCTACATGGGCCGGCGTCGCGGTTCCATGGCCTCCTGCCTCCCTCCATCAGTCATGAGGGCTACAGCAAACCTTCCTACAGCTACTGGGACAATTATTTCGCCTTGAGCGCCTGGCGAAATTGCGAGTATCTCGCCAGGCAGATCGGCGACACGGCTATAGCGGCGCATGCGAAAGCGAAGGGGGCGGAGTTCGCCGCAAATCTCGCGCGCTCGATACGCATGACCACCGAAGACCTGGGCACGGGCGTGATCCATGGCTCCGCCGATCGTGAGGACGTCGATCCAACCTCGACCTCCATCGCCTTCGAGCCCTGCCGAGTGGAAGACGTGCTGCCGACTGAATTCGTTCAGGTGACATATGATATTTCCGCAGCCCGCATCAAGCTGTTCGGCAAGCCTGACTTCGAGGGATCCTATCCGCCGTACGCGATACGGAACCTCAACGCCTTCGTGTCCTTGGGTCGTTTTGAAGATGCGTTTCGACTATTGTCGGCCGCGCTCGCCTGCCGACGGCCGAGCGGCTGGCGAGAGTCGGCCGAGGTTGCCTGGGCGGCGCCGCGATCGCCGGATTACATTGGCGACATGCCGCACAGCTGGGTCGGCGCGGAGTTCGCTACCGCGATCCGCCGCATGCTGTTGCGGGAAAATGGAGCGACGCTCGAATTGTTCCGTGCCGTCCCCGACTCCTGGTGGCAGGGTGAAGGGATCACGCTGCGCGATCTGCCAACCACCTTCGGCGTTGTCAATCTGAGAGCGCAGCGCGGGCCATCTTGCGCAATGGTGGACATGACGCTTACGGGGCCAGCGCCAGAAAGAATCACCGTCCGATATCCGGGCGTGAAGCAAGCGCGAGCCGATGGAAAGCGCTGCGAAATCGAAGATGACGTCATCTCAGTGTCCGCCATGACCAGGCTCGTGATCGACTTCTGACGCCACCCGCCGATCGGCGCTTGGCGCTTGGCTTGCTACGGTTGGACAGGGGCAAATCCTTCACGAGCCACTGCCTCCACTTCGCGGCTTGGCCCTGCGGCCCGGGCGGCTTCGCCGTTGCAGCGTTTCCATGAGCGTCGACAAGGGACGCGTATTTATCACATCTTCACGCTCTAGCCAGCCACGCCGCGCCTGATCAACGCCGAAGCGCATGCAGTCCAGGCCAAAGACGGAATGCGCGTCCGTCGAAATCGCCACTTTGACGCCGATCATTTTCGCCATGTGGGCGTGCACGTCATTGAGATCGAGCCGGTCGGGCGCGGCGTTGATCTCCATCACGCAGCCGCGTGCCCGCGCCGCGCGCAGAATCTGCTCCATGTTGATGTCATAGGCGTCACGTTCGCCAATCAGACGTCCTGTTGGATGACCGATGATCGAGACGTGCGGATTCTCCATGGCGCGAAGCACGCGCTCGGTCTGCGCGTCGCGCGGGAGGTCAAATTTGTAATGCACCGACGCCACCACAATATCGAGTCGCTCGAGAATCTTGTCCGGCAGATCGAGGCCGCCATCCGCCAATATGTCGACTTCGACGCCTTTGAGAAGGGTAATGCCTTGCAGCTTCGCGTTGAGGTCGTCGATCTCGCCGATCTGCCGCATCAATCGCTCCGGGGTGAGCCCATGCGCGACAGTAACGCGACGACTATGGTCGGTCAGCGCCAGATAGGCGTAACCGCGTGCCTGCGCCGCGATCGCCATCTCCTCGATCGACGCCACCCCGTCCGTCCAGTCGGAATGCACATGGAGATCGCCGCGAATGTCGCTCAGGGAAACAAGTTCCGGCAAAGCCTTCTTTTCGGCCAGTTCGACTTCGCCGCGATCCTCGCGCAACTCGGGTGGCACGAAGGCGAGCCTGAGCTTTTTGTAGATCTCTTCTTCGCTGACGCCGGCGATGCGCCTGTCGCCGTCGAACAGGCCATACTCGTTGAGTTTCCATCCGCGCGCATTGGCGAGATTGCGCAGCGCGATGTTGTGAGCCTTTGACCCGGTGAAATACATCAACGCCGCGCCATAGCTTTCATCCGCAACGACGCGGAGATCGACCTGCAGCCCCGAGCGCAATCTGACCGTCGTACGTGTCGGTCCATGCGCCAGCACCTGGGCTGTATTCTCATAAGCAGCGAGCCGGTCGCCAACGGCGGGGCCCGCTTCTGCCGTCGCCAATATGTCGAGATCGCCGACGGTCTCCTGACGGCGGCGAAAGCTGCCAGCCGCGACAAGGCGCTTGCAGAGCTTGCCGCGCGCGAGCCAGTCGAGAAGCGCCTTCGCCTCCGCTTCGGCGACTGGAAGCTTGAATCTCCCTGTCGCCGTCTTCGGCTTTGCAAGCGCGTCGAGAATGCTATGCTCCATCTTGGGCCCGAAGCCGCGCAGTTCCTGCAAGCGGCCGGCTTTCGCCGCGCGGCGCAGGTCGTCGAGAGAACTCACGCCCAGCTCGTCGAAGAGAAGCCTGACGCGCTTGGGGCCCATCCCTGGAATCTCGAGCAGCTTCGCGAGCCCTCCGGGCATTTCGCGTTTGAGCTTTTCGAGGAGCGTGAATTTGCCCTTTTTGACAATGTCGGCGATTTTCCCTGCGAGATCCTCCCCGACGCCGGGCAGCTCTGAAAGCTCTTCACCTGAACCCAGCATCGCGGAGGCGCTTGTCGGCAGGCTCTCGATCGTGCGCGCGGCGCGGCGATAGGCTCTGATCCGGAACGGGTTGTCGCCCTTGATCTCCAGAAGCTCCGCCGCCTGATCGAACATCGCGGCGATTTCAGCGTTTTGAACCGGCATTCTGCCCTCGCCCGGTCGAGCGCATGAATCGACAATAAGCGCGCTGTCATGGCTTTGCGAGATTTTTTGCAGCGCCTTTACATTGAGCGGCAACCCGCTAGGCTCGGTTTTGGACAGGCGTATGCGACGCTACTCCACCCGTGAGACAAATGTCCGATCGACAGGCGGCGGCGGCGACCGCTCAGGAAATGGCCGGCAGGCAGAAAGAAATCTCCGTTTCGGAGTTCTTTCTCAAGAACCGCCATCTGCTCGGCTTCGATACGCCAGCCAAGTCCCTGGTGACCGCCGTCAAAGAGGCGGTCGACAATGCCCTTGACGCCTGCGAGGAAGCCGGTGTGCTGCCGGAGATCACGGTCGAGGTGCGGGGGCGTTTCGAGCGGTCATGGGTCGCGGTCGAGGACAATGGCCCCGGCATCGTCGAAAGTCAGATCGCGCGCATTTTCGGCAAGCTGCTTTATGGCTCGAAATTCCACAAGCTCAGCCAGTCCCGCGGCCAGCAGGGCATGGGAATTTCAGCGGCGGGCATGTATGGCCAGCTGACCGTCGGCAAGCCGCTGCACATCATCAGCCGGATCGAAGGCGAGCCGCTGGCCTCCGAGCTCTACGTCTCGATCGACACGGCCAACAACCGCCCCGACATTCATAAGAGAAAACGCATCGCCTGGAGCCGCCCGCACGGCACGCGGGTTGAGATGGAGTTGGAGGGCGTCGATCAGGGCGGGCCGCATTCTGTCGAGGCCTATCTGAAGCTGACGGCCATCGCCAATCCGCATGTGTCGATCATTTACAAAGGTCCCCGCGGCAAGGAGCTATTCTTCGCCCGCGCCTGCGACGAGCTTCCGCCCCGGCCAAAGGAAATCAAACCCCATCCGGGTGGCGTCGAACTCGGGCGGCTCATTCAGATGCTGAACGGCGCCAAAAGCCGCTCGCTACTCCAGTTCCTGGTCGATGAGTTTTCCTGTGTCGGCGAAAAGACGGCGCGCGAGATCATCCAGCTCGCAGGCAAGCCGTTGAGCGAGCGCTCCTATCCGGCGCATATCGCCCATGCTCAGGCGAACGCCCTGCATCGCGCCCTGCAGAAGGCTCGTGTCCAAAAGCCGCGTCCAGATTGCCTCGTCCCGATCGGCGAGGCGCAGCTCCTCGAGGGACTGCGCAAGGAACTGCCCGCCGAGTTCTATACGGCGGCGACGCGCCCGCCGGCGAGCTACCGGGGCAATCCGTTCCTGGTGGAGGTCGCGATCGCCTTCGCCCGTCCGGGCGAAGCGGAGATCGACGTCGACGTCGCTTCCGGGCGCATGCGCAAGAAGCAGTCCGCGGAATCAGACCCGGCGCCGCACCTCATCGCACGCAGGGACGAGCCGGTTCGGCTGCTGCGCTTCGCCAACCGCGTGCCCCTGCTCTATCAGCAGTCAAGCTGCGCCATCACCAAGTCCGTCCTGCAGACCAATTGGCGCGCCTATGGCCTGCATCAGCCGAAAGGCGCCCTGCCCATCGCCCCGATGGCGATCCTCGTCCATGTCGCCTCGGTCTGGGTTCCTTACACCTCCGAAGCCAAGGAGGCCATCGAACCCTACCCTGAGCTTGTCCGGGAGATCAAACTGGGCTTGCAGCAATGCGCGCGGCGTCTGTCGCATTTCCTGCAACGGGAGCGCACTCTGCAGCATGAATATGAGCAGCGCGCCTATATCGAGACATACCTGCCGCATATCGGCGTCGCCCTTCAGGAGATCCTTGGGTTGGACGACGGGACCCGCGACGGCGTCGTCGCGCGGCTCGACGACGCGCTGCATGCGAACCGGGCCGCCAAGAGGCGAAGCTCATGAAAGAGGACGGAAGCGAACAGGACAGACGCACAATCGATCTCATCGAATCGATCGCCAGCCAGGTGCGCGCCGCGATCGAGAGCGGCGCCCTGCCGGCGATCCGCACGCCGACGCGCAGCCTCGAGAACGTCAGCTATAACAAGGAGGTCGGATATCTCGAACTTGGCAAGAAGGAACAGGTCCGCGCTCTGACCGTCAATACGGCGCGTGCCTTCGCCCAGACGCTGCGGTTGATGGCGGCCTCGCGGGCGATGGTGGCAAGCAATGATTTCGCCACCAAGCGAGAGGCCTATTACATCAGCAAGAACTGGGGCGACTGCCGATTCGACGAACAGGCTGAGTCGGACGCCATCATGGACGACATCGAGGCGATCGCCTCGCTGCATGGCCTGTCGCGTGAGAACCTCCGGTTTTATCCCGAGTCGCACGGCGGCTCGGTCGCGGGGCGCCTCGTCATTGTCGATAAGAGCGCGGCTACCGGGGAGACGATCGAGATCGACTGCGCCAGGCTCGGCGTCGGCGCCTACAGCATTCCGCGCTCGGCCGAACATCTCGCCTTCCGGACGGACGCGCGCTTCATTCTCGCCATCGAAACCGGCGGCATGTTCCAGCGCCTCAACAATCACCGCTTCTGGGAACGCGCCCAGTGCATCATCGTGGAGATGGGCGGCGTGCCAACCCGCGCGACGCGGCGCTTCATTCGCCTTCTATCCGACAGGCACGAGCTGCCGGTCTATTGCTTTGTCGACTGCGACCCTTACGGCTTCACCAACATCTACCGTACGCTGAAGGCGGGGTCCGGGAACGCCGCGCATGTCAACCGCTTTCTCTGCGTGCCGCGCGCGCAATTCCTGGGCGTCACCCCGCAGGACATTATCGACTTCGGCCTTGAGGATGCGACGCATCCATTGACGCCTGTCGACATCAAGCGGGCGAAGGACGCATTGCGCAACGACCCCTTCATCGTCGCCCATCCACGCTGGGTGGCTGCGATCAAGCAGTTGCTCGACATGGGCGTGCGAGCTGAACAGCAGGCGCTCGCCAAATGGGGCCTGAACTATGTAATCGACGAATATCTGCCGCGAAAGCTTGCGGAGGTCAGTGGCTTTTTACCGTAGGCGGCGCGCTCGTCCATTTGGCGGGAACAAAAGCAAGCGCAACTTGACCGTCAGATGTCGCTAGGATGGAAACGCTCATGGTCTGGTGGAAAAAGGCGGTCATCTACCACATCTATCCGCGCTCTTTCCAGGACTCGGACGACGATGGGGTCGGCGACCTCAAGGGCGTTCGTGATCGCCTCAACTATCTGGTCTGGCTCGGCGTCGACGCGATCTGGCTCTCGCCGTTTTACAAATCGCCAATGAAGGACTTTGGCTACGACGTCTCGGATTACTGCGACGTCGACCCGCTCTTTGGAGCGATCGACTGTTTCGACGCCCTGCTGACAGAGGCGCATGCGCGGGGGCTCAGAGTGATCCTCGATTTCGTTCCAAACCATAGCTCCAATCAGCATCCGTGGTTTCTGTCGAGCCGGCGATCGCGGGACGACCCGAAGAGAGACTGGTATATCTGGCGCGATCCGGCTCCCGGCGGCGGGCCGCCGAACAATTGGGTCAGCCATTTCGGCGGCAGCGGCTGGACCTTCGACGAAGAAACGCAACAATATTATTATCACGCTTTTCTCGAAGAGCAGCCGGACCTGAATTGGCGTAATCTTGAAGTTCGCAATGCGATGCACAACGTGCTTCGCTTCTGGCTTAAGCGCGGCGTCGACGGATTTCGCATCGACGTCGCATCGCATCTCGTTAAGGATGCAGCTTTCCGGGACAACCCGCCAAATCCAAACTATGACGGGCGCGGTCCGGACATTCAGCGGCTGATGCAGACCTATTCCTCGGATCGGCCGGAAGTGCAGGAGATCATCGCCGGCCTGCGACATGTTGTCGACGAATTCGGCGGCGATCGGCTTCTCATCGGCGAATTGTATCTCTCTCTCGACAGGCTTGTGCGCTATTACGGCGAGGGCCTTCGGGGGCTGCATCTTCCGTTCAATTTCCAGCTCCTCGACGCGCGCTGGTCGGCCGATGACATCCGTCGTGTCATCGAAAAATATGAAGCGGCCTTGCCTGAAGGCGCATGGCCGAACTGGGTGCTGAGCAATCACGACCGGCCGCGCGTCGCCGTGCGCGTAGGCGAGGCGCAGACGCCGATCGCCGCAATGTTGGTCTTGACGCTGCGCGGAACGCCGACGCTCTATTACGGCGACGAGATCGGCCTCGGGAACGTGCCTGTTCCGCCCGAGAGAACAAGGGACACATGGGCGCTTCGCGAGTCTGGTCCCGATGTGGGACGCGATCCGTCACGAACGCCAATGCAATGGGACGAAGGCCCCTTTGCGGGCTTTTCCGGCCGGGAGCCCTGGCTTCCGTTGTCGCCCGATCACAGCAGCCGCAATGTCTCCGTCATGCGCGACGACGAGCGCTCGATTCTTCTGCTGGTAAGAGAACTGTTGCATTACCGACGCGGACATGAGGCGCTCGAACGGGGCGCATGGCGCCCCTTGCGGTCTGACGACGACGTCCTCGCTTACGAACGCGTCTTCGGCGACGAACGGATCGCGATCTTGCTCAATTTCTCCAACGAGCCGCGTTGCGTCGAAGGGCTCGGACTCGACTCTGCGGAGATTGCCCTCTCGACCCACGCGGATCGCAAGGGCGAGCGCGCGGGAGAGGTTGTAACGCTTCGACCCGACGAGGGACTCATCCTGGAACGTCCGTAATCGCGTCCGACGGGCGATCTGCGGCGAGCGTGGGGCCACGCAGCCGAATCCGGGTTTCGAGCGCCGATCTGCTGTCTGCGTCGAGACCAACCCTCACGTCGAAGTCGCCGGCTTCGACGACAGGCTCGAGGGTTCTGTCGAGAAACTGGAAATGGCTGCGGTCGAGCAGGAAGGAAACGGTGCGGGCTTCACCGGGAGCGAGCGCAACCTTGGCCCATTCCTTCAGTTCCATCACAGGGCGCGCGACGCTGGCGACGGCGTCGTGAAGGAAAAGAAAGATCGTCGCCTCTGTCGCGACCTTTCCGTCATTCGAGGCCTCGACCTCTATTCTGACAGGCGCGTCATCGAATTCTTCCGGCGTCGCGCGCAGATTCTTCAGGCTGACGCTCGCGAAGGACAGGCCGTATCCGAAATGGAAAAGCGGATCGTTGGGCAAATCGAGATATTTGCTGGTGAAGGGATCCGTCGATTGCGGCGGCCGGCCGGTCGATCGCTGCGCGTAATGAAGGGGGATTTGGCCGACGTCGCGCGGCCAGGTGACGGCGAGGCGTCCGCTCGGATTGAAACGCCCGAGCAAGACATCGGCAATGGCGTCGCCGGTCCGATCGCCGAGCTGCCAGCTCGCCACGACCGCCGCCGCCCGTTCGATCAGATCGGCAATCATCAGAGGCCGGCCGGAAGACAACACCAGGACGACAGGCGGCCCGGCGCTCAGGGCGGCCTCGGCAAGTTCGCGCTGGCGGCCGGGAAGACCCGGCATGGCGCGGCTTGCGGCTTCTCCGCTCATGCCGGCTGATTCCCCGAGGCAGAGCACGATAGCGTCGGCCGTTTCGCACAAGGCGCGGGCGGCGCCGATCCCGCTCGCGTCGCCGCCATCGATATCGACGCCCCTGTGATGCAAGACGTCTCCCTGCGTCCAGGTGGCTCGCAACGCGTCGAGCGTCGTGACGGCTTTCGCCGGATCGCCCGCCGCCGACCACGGGCCCAGCATCTCCGCTCGCGCATCGGCAAGCGGTCCGACGACCGCGAGACGGCGGATGTTTGCGTCGAGCGGAAGCGCGTCCCGGTTCATCAGGAGAACGATGGATCGTCGCGCGGCGTCCAGCGCCAGTTCACTCCATGTCTTGCGAGGCGCGCGCGCCGGGGCGAGCCGCAAATAGGGATCGTCGAGCAGGCCGAGCTTTTCCTTGAGCGCGAGAACCCTGCGCGCGGCGGCGTCTATGTCGGCCTCGGCGACGAGGCCGCGCGACAGAGCCTCTGGCAGGCGCAGATAACATCCGCTCACCATGTCCATATCGACGCCCGCCTTCAGCGCAAGCGCCGCCGCCTCCACCTCGTCGGCCGCGACGCCATGTTCGACGAGTTCGGCGATCGCGGTGTAATCGCTGACCACGACTCCGTCGAAGCCGCGCTTCTCCCGCAGCCATCCGGTGACGAGCGCGCCATGCGCCGTCAGGGGGATGCCTGCGAGACTGTTGAAGGCGGGCATGACGGCGGCGCAGCCGGCCGCGACGGCCGCCGCAAAAGGCGGCAGATAGGTTTCGTGAAGCTCGCGGTCCGACATGTCGATCGCCGCGTAATCGCGTCCCGCCTGCGCGGCGCCGCCCCCGCAGAAATGCTTGGCGGTCGCGGCGAGCGCGACGCTGCTCGACAGTCCGGCGCCCTGAAAGCCGCGTATTTTCGCTTGCGCGAATTTTGCTCCGACCAGCGGGTCTTCGCCGGGCCCCTCGACGATGCGTCCCCAGCGCGAGTCGCGGCAGATGTCGAGCATGGGGGCAAAGGTCAAGTCGATCCCTTCGCTTGCGGCCTCCTCGGCGGCGGCGCGAGCCGTTTCCTCCCATAGAAGCGGATCGAAAGCGCCGGCCTCGGCGAGCGGAGACGGGAAGATCGTTTTGAAGCCGTGCAGCACGTCGAGCCCGAAGAAGAGCGGGACGCCGAGACGGCTTTCCTCGACAGCGGCCCTCTGCAGGACCGCCACGGGCTCGCGCCCCCAGATATTGAAGACGCCGCCGACAGTGCCGGCGCGCACATTCGCCATGACGTCGCCCGACCCCGACGGGCCGGTGACGACCTGCCCGGCGGTCACCAGATTGAGCTGGCCCACCTTCTCCTGAAGAGTCATCTTCGATAGCAGCCAGTCGACCCTGCCCATGCCGAAATCCGGTCAGTTTGTTCCCCTCTTTGACGAAGGGAATGAGAGCGCCGAAATTGTCGCGCCTCCCCAAGCGCGCGTTTTCGGAAAGACGCCGGCGAAAATCATAGCCAATCGCGACGACGCGAGCGAAGCGCCATGTCAGGCGCGCTATTTTTTCTCATTGCCGCAGTGGCCCCGGCGCTGCAATGATGACGATTGTTTTGCAAAGCTTCAAGAAATGCCGGAACAATGGACGACACTCCCATGACGCCGCAATCGGACGACGCCCATCTGACCACGGGGGCTTCCGTAAGCGCCAGTAGCGTCTCATCGCGGTTCGCGGCATTGATCCGCATGATCCGCGCGTCGGGCGAGGGCGCCAGGCTGCTCTGGCTCGTCGCGGCGCTCGTCGCGGTCGTCGGCGCGACGGCCTATGCGCAGATCCGTCTCAATGCGTGGAACGAGCCGTTTTTCGACGCCATCAACCGCAGGGACATTCCGGCCTTCGGCTTTCAGCTCGGCGTCTATGCGATCATCGCGGGGACGCTCCTTGTCCTCAACGTCAGCCAGACCTGGCTCAATTTGATGATGAAACTCAAATTGCGCGAGATCGTGTCGCGCGACCTGTTCGAGCAGTGGCTGTCGCCGCGGCGGGCTTTCATGATCGCCAACGCAGGACAGATCGGGATCAATCCCGATCAGCGCATTCACGAGGACGCGCGCCGTTTGACCGAGCTCTCCACCGATCTCGGCGTCGGGCTTTTTCAGGCGACCTTGCTGCTCGTCAGCTTCATCGGCGTGCTCTGGTCGCTCTCAGCTGGCGTCAGCTTCACTGTCGAGGGGTCGAGCTTCGTCGTTCCCGGCTATATGGTGTGGTCCGCGCTTCTCTACGCCGGTCTTGCGTCGCTGGCGAGCTGGCGCGTGGGCAAGCCTCTCGTCGATCTCAACGCCGAGCATTATGCGCGCGAATCCGACATGCGCTTCTCTCTCGTGCGGGTGAACCAGAATTGCGATGGCGTCGCCGTCTATCGCGGCGAAGCACAGGAGCGCGGCCGTCTCGACCTCGAATTCGACCGGCTTCTCGACGTCCTGCGGCGGCTCGTTGGCGCAACGACGCGGCTCGCGTGGGTGACCTCGGGTTATGGCTGGTTCACGATCGTCGCGCCGGTCATCGTCGCGGCGCCCGCCTATTTCGCCGGGAATCTGACCTTCGGCGGATTGCTGATGGCGGTCGGCGCCTTCACGCAGGTCCAGCAGTCGCTGCGCTGGTTTGTCGATAACGCCAGTCTGATCGCCGACTGGAAAGCGACGCTTCTGCGCGTGAGCGAATTCCGGCGCGCCCTGACCGAGATTGATCGCGTCGAGAGAGACCTGCAGCGAATCGAGATCGTCGAAACAGGCGACCGCATCGTTCTCGACGACGTGAACGTGCTGCTTCCCCCGGGGCGCAGCAGCGTGAGCGCGCGGCGCCTCGAAATCTCTCGAGGCGAGCGCGTCGTGATCGTCGGCGGGCCGAGTTCAGGCAAGACCAGCCTTTTTCGCGCCTTGGCGGGACTGTGGCCCTGGGGAACCGGCCATGTCGAACTCCCGGCCGAAGGCGTCATGTTCATGCCGAAGCATCCCTATCTTCCGGGCGGCTCGCTGCGCGACATTCTCGCCTATCCCTATCCGCCAGATAAGTTCGGCGACGCCGATTTTCGCGCGGCTCTCAACGCGATGGGCCTGCCGCACCTCGTCTCCGCGCTCGACACGGCGGCGCCCTGGGAAAAGGAGCTGAGTGACCCCGAACAGCAGGGACTGGCCTTCGCGCGGCTCCTGCTTCACGGACCGCGCTGGGTGGTAATCGACACGGCGCTCGACACCTTGTCCCCGCAAACGCGCCGCGCACTGTTCGATGCCTTGCGCAAAGAGTTGCCGCAGACGTCCGTGCTCGCGATCAGCGGCGTGGAGCAAACATATGATTTCTTCGACCGCCTGATCAGCCTGAGTCTTCGCCCTGAAAACGACGGCGCCGAGGGACGGTCGGCGACTTCAGTCTAAGGGTCCCCTCAGACGAACAAGCCCGCCCCACAGCCCGCCAAGGTCGCCGAGAGCGGCGCGCCGCAGTTCTGGGAGGACTGGATTCTTGCGTTTGACAGCTGCGAGGCGCGCTTCGATGCGATCGAGACGAATGCCCACGTCGCCCATCATGGAGCCGCCGAGGACGATTCTCTCGGGAGACCAGTAGGCGATCGTATTGTGCACTCCAATCGCGACGATCTCGGCCAATTCCTCCCAAACCGGATGGTCTTCGCCGAGCGAGGCGGGCGGCGCGCCGAAGCGGTCTTCAATCGCCCGGCCTGAAACAAGCGCCTCCAGGGTGCGGGCGCTCGCGTCACGGCCCATGAGCTGTTCGCCAATCTCAAATCCGAACGCCGCGCGGTCGAGCGCGCCGTCGACGATGCGCGCGCCATTCACCCCCGTCGAGATCGTCACATAGGCGACGATGGCGGCGCCTCTTCCGGCCCCGACCGTCGCCTCGCCGAGACCGACCAGAGCCGTGTCGTTTTCCATGATCACGGCCGCGCCCAGCGCCGATTCGAGATCATCCGCGAGAGCGGCGCCGCTCCAGTCCGGGAGATTGGGCGCATTGACGATCCGGCGCTTGTCTCGCGAGAGAACGCCGGGCGCGCCCACCGCGACGCCGCGCGGCGTTCCGCCCGCGATTCTTTTCACCGCGTCGACCAGCGCGCCGAGCCCCTCCCGATAAGCAGGCGGCGTGTGAAAAATATCTACAGAGGCGAGCGCGTCGGCGCCATCGGCGCGACCGATACGCGTTTTCGTTCCGCCGATGTCGAAAGCGATGAGCATGGGCGCGCCTCAACCACCGGAATCCGGCTGGCCGAGCGCCTTCTCGACATAGGCGATGGCGCCGCCGATCGTGAAAAGCTTGCGGTAGTCGACCTCCGGAATATTCACCCCTGTACGCTTGTGTATCGCAACCACCAGATTGGCGAAATCCATGGAGTCGAGGTCGAAGGCCTCGCGAATGTCCGCGTCGTCGGCGACGGACGACGGATCGGCCTCCGGCGCGATGTCGCTGATCAGTTGGAGAAGAAGCGATCTTATTTCATCACTGGTCACAATTTTTCGGGCTCCTGCAAAAGACGCGCAACCTCGGCGAGATAGAGTCCGCCAAGATGGCCGTCGGTCACGCGATGATCGGCGGCGAGGCTCACCGTCACGAGAGGGCGCGGCGCGATCCCTTCCTCGACGACAAAGGGGCGCGTGACGATGCGCCCAAAGCCGACGATCGCCACCTGGGGCGGGTAGATGATGCCTGTCACCGTCTCCGCGCCACGATCGCCGACGCTCGTCACGGTCATTGTGGGAGACGTAAGCTCCGACGCCCGCAAGCCGCCGCGCCTTGCGCGTTCGACCAGATCGCGCATCGACGACATGAGGTCGGCAAGCGATTTTTTGTCCGTGTCCCTGATCGCCGGCGCCACCAGCCCGCCGCCGCGAAGCGCCACGGCCCAGCCGATGTGAATCTCGCTCATGGGGACGAAGGCGCCGCTCTCGTAAAACCCGTTCAGTTTCGGCTGCGCGCGCAGCGCGAGGGCGGCGGCCTTGAGAAAAAGCACGGCCGGCAGGATGCGCGCGAGCGGCTCCCGGTCGCGATTGAAGTTCTCTAGCCAGGTGAGCGCGGCGTGAAGATCGACCGTTTCGCTGAGATAGTAATGGGGAATCTCGCGCTTCGAGCGACTCATCGCGGCGGCGATGGCCTTGCGCATTTCCGACAGATCAACGCCGCGCCTGATCGACGGCGCGCTGGCTGGAAGGGCGCGGGCCGCCGCCTCCACATCCGCGAGCCGGATCGCCCCCTCGGCGCCCGTGCCGCGCAGCGTCGTCACGTCGATGTTCAGCGCCGCGGCGCGACGGCGGGCGACAGGCGTGATCTTCAGGCGCGCGCCTGTCGCGATGGTTGGCCTTGCGACAGGAATCGGCGCCGCCACGACTTGCGGCGTCGTCGATCGCGCGGCCGCCGCGGCGGGCTGCGCAGTCTCGCCCGCCGCGCCGTCGATCCGCGCGAGGACGGTTCCGACCGGGACGCGCGCGCCGACGGGAACCAGTATGTTCGAGACGACGCCCTCGACGAAGACTTCGACTTCGATCGCGCCCTTCTGCGTCTCGACGACGGCGATGACGTCGCCCGACTTCACGCGATCGCCCTGCTTCACATGCCATTCAACGAGCGTGCCGGCCTCCATGTCGGCGCCGAGCGCCGGCATCTTGAAGTCACTCATGTCGGCCGCACGAGGTCGCGCGCGGCGGCGACGATGGCGTCTCGCTGCGGCAGGCAGGCGTCTTCGAGATGCGCGGCGTAGGGCATGGGAACTTCGCGCCCGCACACGCGCCTGAGCGGCGCGTCCAGTTCGAAGAAGGCCCCTTCGACGATGCGCATGCCGATTTCCGCCGAGATGGAGCCGCTGCGCCACGCTTCGTCGATAATGACGCACCGCCGCGTCTTGCTAACCGACGCCAGAATCGCGTCGGAATCGAGCGGCCGCAGCGTGCGCAGATCGAGCACTTCGGCCTCGATCCCCTCCTTCGCCAGCGTCTCGGCGGCGTCGAGCGTTTTGAACAGGCCGCCGCCGTAAGTGATGAGACTGACGTCGCGCCCCGGGCGGCGGATCGCGGCATGGTCGATGTCGACGGAGGTCACGCCGGGCGTCAGAACGCCCTCCATATTGTAAAGCATCACGTGCTCGAAAATGAGCGTCGGATTGGGCTCGACGAGCGCGGCGAGGAGCATGTAGCGCGCGTCATCGATCGTCGCCGGCGTCAGCACGCGCAAGCCGGGAATATGCGCATACCATCCTTCCAAACTATGCGAATGCTGCGCGGCGACCCGGCGCCCGCCGCCCGTCGCCATGCGGATCACGAGGGGGACAGCGAATTGGCCCCCGGACATATAGGGAATCGTCACGGCGCTGTTGACGATCTGATCCAGCGCCAGAAGGCTGAAATTCACCGTCATGATCTCGATGATCGGCCGCATCCCCGTCATCGCCGCGCCGATGCCGGCGCCGACGAAGGCGCTCTCCGAAAGCGGGGCGTCCCGGATCCGCTCGTCGCCGAATTCTTCGAGAAGCCCCTTGGTCACCGCATAGCAGCCGCCGTAACGGCCGATGTCCTCGCCCATGAGAAAGACGCGGGAGTCTTCCACAAGCGCCTGACGCAGCGCCTGTTTGCAGGCTTCGCGATAGGTGATCGCGAGGGGAGCAGACTCGCTCACGTGGGAATCTCCGTCATTGTCACGAAACGCTCGACCTCCGCGACGGACTCGAGCGCGCCCGCTTCGGCGAAGACGACGGCGGCGGCGATCTCGGCCTCGACTTTCGTCTCGATCGCTTGAACCTCTTCCGGCCTGATCAGGTGATTGCTTTCGAGCCAGCCCTGAAAGCGCAGGATCGGGCCTTTCTTTCGCCAGGCTTCGATCTCTTCCTTCGAGCGATAGAGTTGCGCGTCGAACATCGAATGCGCCCGAAAGCGGTAGGTGCGGCATTCCAGAAAATACGGATCGCTCGTGGCGCGGACCCTTTCCACGGCGCGCCGAGCCGCGCTTTCGACGGCGACGACGTCCATGCCGTCGACCCGCTCGCCCTCGATCCTGTAGCCGCTGGCCTTGTGCACGAAATCCGTGTCCGCCTCCGCGCGCTCGACCGCCGTGCCCATCGAATAGAGATTGTTCTCGCAAACGAACAGAATGGGCAGCCGCCACAGCTTCGCTAGATTGAGCGTCTCGTGGAATTCTCCCTCGTCCACGGCGCCTTCGCCGAAGAAGCAGGCCGTCACGGCGGCGCGCTTCGACAATTCGTCGGAGAGCGCGACGCCCAGCGCCAGCGGCAATCCGCCGCCGACGATGGCGTTGCCGCCGTAGAAACGATGCGCCCGGTCGAAAAAATGCATCGAGCCGCCGCGCCCGCGGCAGCATCCGTTGAGCTTGCCCATCATCTCCGCCATCAGGCAGCCGGCGTCGACGCCGCGGGCGAGCGCCTGACCATGTTCGCGATAGGTCGCGATGATGGAATCTTGCGGCGTCAGCGCCTCCATGATCCCTACCGACACCGCCTCCTCGCCGTCGTAGAGATGCAGGAACCCCAGGATTTTCTGCGCCTGATAGAGCTCGACGCATTTTGCCTCGAAACGACGGATGCGGATCATCGCCTCGAGGATCCGCAACAGATGCGCATGATCGAGATGTACCTTTTCCGTCATCGCTCGTCGCTCTCCAGGGTCGACAGGTCGCCCTCCGGCAGGCCGAGTTCGCGCGCTTTCAGAAGGCGCCGCATGATCTTGCCGCTGCGCGTCTTCGGCAGATTGACGCGAAACTCGATCTCCTTCGGCGCGACAGCCGCGCCGAGACGTTTGCGCGCATGTCCCAGCAACTCCTTGCGCAGGGACTCATCCGCCGCGAAGCCTTGTTTCAAGGCGACGAACGCCTTGACGATCTCGCCCGCGACCGGGTCCGGCTTGCCGATCACCGCCGCCTCGGCCACGGCTTCATGCTCCATCAATACGCTTTCGACCTCGAAAGGCCCGATCAGATGACCGGACGATTTGATCACGTCGTCGGCGCGGCCCACGAACCAGAAATAGCCGTCGGCGTCGATGCGGGCGAGATCCCCCGTGAGATACCAGTCGCCCACGAAACATTTGCGGTAGCGCTCTTCTTCATGAAGATAGCCGCGCATCATGGAAGGCCAGCCGAGCCTGAGCGCGAGCTCGCCCTCCTTCTCCGGCGTATCGACGATGTCGACGCTTCCGTCCGGCTTGCGCAAGGCGATGCGCGCCTCGACGCCCGGCAGCGGGCGTCCCATGGAGCCGGGCTTGATGTCCATGACCGCGAAATTTCCGATCATGATGCCGCCCGTTTCCGTCTGCCACCAATTGTCGTGAAAGGGCAGGCCCAGGGCCTGCGCGCCCCAGACCACGGCTTCCGGATTGAGCGGCTCGCCGACGCTGGCCGCGAAGCGCAGAGACGAAAGGTCGAAACCATGAAGCGCTTCTTCACCCGCTTTCATCATCATGCGGATGGCGGTCGGCGCCGTATACCAGACGGTGACCTTCTCTTCGGCAAGAACGCCATACCAGCTTTGCGCGTCGAACTCGGCCTCGACCACAATATTGGTCACGCCATGCACGAGCGGCGCGATGACGCCATAGCTCATGCCCGTCACCCATCCCGGGTCCGCCGTGCACCAGAAGCGATCGCCCTCATGGAGATCGAGCGCGAAAAATCCGGTCGCGTAATGCGTCACCACGGCGTCGTGCACATGCAGGACGCCTTTCGGCCGGCCGGTCGTCCCGCTGGTGAAATGGAGAAGCGCGACGTCTTCCGGATCGGTGGGCGGTATGTCGAAAACGGTCGCCGCCCCGCGCATCAGCTCGCGCCAGGACAGCACGCCCTCGCCACCTGTCTCGGCGTCGACGAGAATGACGTGTTCGAGCTTTGGCAGGCGCGGACGCAAGGCTTCGATCTTGCGCCGGTAGAGCGCCTGCGTGGTGACGAGGACGCGCGCCTCGCCGATCTCCATGCGCGTGGCGATCGGCTCGGGACCGAAGGCCGAGAACAACGGCGAAACGACGCATTTGGCCTTCAGCGCGCCGAGAATGGCGATGTAAAGTTCAGGAATGCGCCCGAGCAGAACGAAGACCGCGTCTCCCGCGCCGACGCCCAGAGATCGCAGGGCGTTGGCGAAGCCGCTCGTCGATTGCGCAAGTTCGGCGTAGGTATAGTTTCGACGTTCGCCGAACTTGCCAATCCATCTTATTGCAATCTTGTCCTTCCTGTCGCCGCCTGCATGGCGATCGACGGATTCGAAGGCGATGTTCAACCCGCCGGCATTCGGAAGACCCGTCAATTTTGCGCGCGCCGTCTCCCAGCAAAATTGCGCGCGCGCTGCGTCGTAGTCGGCGAGATTGGGGGCCGTCGCGAGCGAGGCCGCATCCTTGTGGATGCTGGCGTAGCGCAGGCCGTCACTCGGCAGCCCCATCTTGCCTCTCGATCCCGGCGCACATCAAAGCCGCTTCCTCATGTGATTATTGTGTGATCTGCCGGCCTGGCGATCAAGCTAATTTCGGCCGAGCGTCACCTCGGCCTTATATACTTTTCGCGATCCCTTCCGGCCGCGTACCTTTCACGCAGGTTGCGTTGTCTGACGCGTCGGCCCAATCTGGTTGTCGATCATATTCGCAATCATGCGCGGGACGTGAAGCGATGACAGAGCAACCGCAAGGCCGCTACAGGACGCAAGGCGAGGAGGGAAAGCCGAACACGGTTTTCGTGGAGGTGGGAAGAATCGGTCTCGAAGTTTCCGAGCAGGAATACCGCGATCGCGGCTATGAACCGGCGTTCGATACGCTTCCCTGGAAGATCAATTATTGTCCTGTCGACGAGAAATGCGACAAGCATTCGGCACGCCGGAGAGATTGAGAGTGCAAAGACGGAGAAGCCGCCGCTATGAGCACTTTGACAAAACTGGCGCTAGGCATGATGGGGCGTCTGCGTCCAAAGCCGGCGCGAGGCGACGCTTCGGAGACCATCATATTGCCGGAGCCACAAAAGGAAGGCGGCATTCCTTTGATGGAGGCGATCTCCAAGCGCCGATCCGACCGCGAGTTCGCAAGCCAGGAATTGCCGCTGCCGTTGCTGGCAAATTTGCTCTGGGCCGCCTACGGCGTGAACCGGCCGGATGGACATCGGACTGCTCCATCGGCGCTCGACGCCCAGGAGATCGACGTTTATGTCGCGCTGCCGTCCGGCGCTTACCTTTATAACGCCACGGCGCATCAGCTCGAGCTGATCGCTTCCAGCGATCTGAGAAGCATTACCGGCTACCAGGATTTCGTCGACGAGGCGGCCCTGGACCTGGTTTTTGTCGCCGATTACAGCCGCATGAAACTCGTGCCAGTCGCTCTTCGCGAGAGTTACGCGTCCGTCGCGGCCGGCGCGATTTCGCAGAATGTTTATCTATTCGCCGCGGGCAATGGGCTTTCAACCGTGATCCGAGCCTGGATCGACCGGGAGGCGATCGCCAACGCCTTAGGGCTGAGCCACGACCACGAGGTGCTGCTGTCGCAAACGGTCGGTTATCCTAGGGGATAAGCCCATGGTTGATAGCTCAAGATCAAGTTAATCCGGGGCTTTTGGGGTTACGTAATCAAAAGGAGTCTGAGCGCGCCTTTGACCAAGCGTCCTTTAACAGCGGGTGCGAAAATTTCAGCGTCTGTGGAGGGGAAGCAGAGTTTCATCGCCGCGGCGCTAACCCATGCGGCCGCGGTGAGCTGATCGGGCGCCGTGGCCACCATTTCGCGAGGGCGCCGGCATCGATTGCCTCGTTTAGTCCAAGAAGCCCCGCCGCGCGCAAGATCGCCGCATCGAGTCGCCCGCCCTGCGGCGCATAGAGACGAAAGACACGATGCAGCCGCCCGGCCGGGCTGGTCTCGCCGCTGCCTGCAAGATGCTCGGCGCCGCGCAGGAGTCAGCGGCGCGCAGCGCGAAGCGCTGGCGCAAACAGCCAGCGAAGACCGGCCCGGCGCCGTCCGGCCCGCTGCGCAGCATCGCATCGAACAGCGCGAGGCCGGCGCCCGTCGGAAAAGCTGCCGCGCCAGGATCGTTGCTTTGCGACCGCGTCCAGCGTGGAAGCGGTTGAATTTCAGACCCTTGCGTCGCTAATGCCGCCGCGCCGCGACGTGCGCGGGAGGAGCGTTTCGCGGCGGAAACGAGCATGAACGCGAAGGTCGAATCAAGCGCATGCATGGGAAGAATCGGCGGCGCTTTGTCACGGAGTTTCGGGACCAATGCGCCGGGCCCGTCGCCCTGTCTGGATGTCCGATAATGTGCGCTTATCGGACATTGCGGCGCGCGCGCCGAAACGCCCGCCTTTCCGGGCTAAGCCGCGCGCTTTGGGACCGCCCACGGTCCGCCGAGGCGTCGGATTTTCTGGCGCGCGTCGCCCTCACCCTGCCCTCCTGCGTTCCCGCCCCGCCTTGCCGCGCAGCAGCGCCATCAGCAGCGGCCCGAGCGAAAACTCCCCTGCCCGCGCCTTTGCGGTCAATGCGCGCAAATAACCGCCGGGACTCGAAATATCCGGCCCACGCTGGAGAATGGCCGCGACGGCGGCCGCCGCGTCGTCGGCGCCCAGAACCTCGCGGGCCTGAGCCCAGGCGTCGGGCGAGACGCCGAGCGCCGCGCGCGCGACCTCGGCGGCGTCTTGCAGATCGCGCCAGCGCGAAATCCCCCCCGGCGCGAAATCGGAAATGTCGGGACAGGCGGAGAGCACCATGCCGAGCGGAAAGGCCCGGCCCCGCCCCGTTGTCTCCGCTTCGGCCGGCATGGAGTCGAAATCGGGCTCCAACTTCGCTCCCGACTCGGGCTCCGGGTCGGGAGCGTGCGTCGCGGATTTGGTTTCGAGCGCCGCGGCCCCGACGCATCGCAGGCGTGGTTCAGAATCGAAAGCATTTGTGATTTGATTCTGTATATGGCGCTCGTTATGGGACTCATTGGCGCTCATATTTTGGCGCGAAACGAAGGATTCCAGCAGCTTGCGGGCCGCTTCGGCGAGAGTGGCGAGAGCCGCCCCCCGCGACGCGGTCTGTTCCGCCGTCAGCAGCCGCAGGGGCTCCGCGACGAGCTGCGCGAGCTGCTGGCTCAGCCCCGCCCAATCGCCCGGAACCCCCTCGGTCAGGCCGGTCTCGATCATCTTGGCGACGTCCCGGCGCAGCAGCGTGATTTTTTCGCGCGCCAGCGCGCGGGCGCGGGCCTCGGCGCGCGCCTCGCCGGCCAGGCGCTCGATCTCGGCGGCGCGCATGACGAGCGGCGTCAGATCGAAGCCGAAGGCCTCGGCGACGTCGCCATCCGCGCCGCGCCGGGCGAAGCGCTTGCCATTGGCCGAGTCGCGCCGCAGGATCAGCCCCGCCTCGATGAGCGCCGCGAGGTGACGGCGCAGCGTCGCCGGCGCCATTCCATGGGCGCGCAGCGACAATTCCCGGTTCGAGGGAAAGACGGTGAGCGCCGCCCGCGCCGCATCCTCGCGCGGCGGCGGGGTCAGCGCCGTTTCCGGATGGAAGCTCAATAGCGCATAGAGCACGGAAAGCGTCCGGTCGCCGACGCCGAGCCGCGCCTTCGCCTCGGTCGCCGCGCGAAACAGCCGCCATTTGTGCGTCACCGCGGGGGCCTCCCCCGCCGCCTGCACAAAGGCCTTCGCCGCCGCCTGGCTCGCCACGACGGCGAGCGACAACGGCCGCCGCCCGAAGGGCGTCGTCGCCTCGTTCATGATGTGTCGCCCTCGATTGGGCAAAAGAAATCCGCTCGCCGAAACAGGCGCCACGCTTGACAAATTTTGCGGAAGTCGCGATTCTCTCAGTTGCGACACATCGAGAAGGGCTTCCGGGCGGAGACGTTTCGGGGGCCTTTTTCTTTTGCGCTCTCTTCCTTCTGCTGGTTTCGACAAACCGACGGCGCTAGTCGCGCCGGCGGAATTCCTCGTAGAGCGCGGCGAGCCGCGCGGCGACGAAATCGGCGAAGTCGGGCGCCGTCTTCTCGTCGAATCTCAGAAGCGTCGCCGCGCCGTCGCGCTTGACCCGCGCCAGCGCCGCGCCATCCGCGCCGCGGATCGTCTCGGGGGCGGGACGCGGGGCCGGCGCCATGGCCGCGGCCAGCGCCCGCACGAACCGCGCGTCCGTATCGGCCTCGGGATCGAGTCCGACCAGCGCGGTTTCGACGCGCCGCGCCGCCTCTCGGCTCTTCATCAGTTCGGACAGCTGCATCCAGCGCCGCCGCCCGGCGCGCGGGGCGGGGCCGATGGCGCGCACGATCGTCTCGGGCAGGGCGCGCGCCGTGGCGATCATCTTGGAAAGTTCGGTCTTGTCGGTGGAAAGCGCCGCCATGATCGCCGGCCGGTCATAGCCCGAGGCCTCCAGGGCGCGCGCGAAGAGCGCCCGCTCGATGAAGGAGAGATCGCGCCGCGCCGAATTCTCGACGCCCTGCGCGATGACGAGCTCCCGATCGTCGAGCCGCCGCACCACGGCGCGCGCCTTGAGGCCGAGCTCCCGCGCCGCGCGCAGCCGGCGATGGCCATAGACGGCCTGGTAGCGGCCCTCCGCGTCGGGATGCGGCCGCACCAGGATCGGCACGCTCTGGCCATGGGCGCGAATCGATTCCTTCAGCGCCTCGAAATCAGGGCCGGCCGCCTCGTCGAGCCGGTCGCGGATGAAGGCGGGCTCGATCGTTTCGGGATCGAGATCGACGATCGCCGCGCCGGTCGCCATGGCGGCGCGCAGGGCGCGGGATTCTTCCTCGATCCGGTCGAGGGTGAGGCTCATCGCCCGCACGGCGCCGGCGGGCGCGCGGGGCCGGGGAGGGGGAGCAGCAGGTGAAGGGGCGCCGCTGGAGTTGGCCGCGGCCAACTCGCCCCCCGACGCCGGCGCCTCCGGGTTGGCCGCGGCCAACCGGCCGGGCGGCTCGCTTCCCAGAAGATTGGTCAAAAGATTGCGGCGGCTCATGACGGCCTCCCCCAGGCGGAAAGGATCAGGCCGAGAATTTCGCTGTTCACGGCCTCGAGCGATTCGATGGCGCGGTCGTAGGTGGCGCGGCCGACGGCGCTGCGCTCCAGTTCGTAGAGCGATTGCTTGGAGAGCCCCGCATCGGCGATGGCGGTGGATTTCCACACCGTCGCGGCGAGCACTTCGTCGCCGAAGAGGCCGCGCAGCAGCGCGACGATCTGCGATTGCGGCCCGTCATGCGGCTCGTGGCGGGTCACGACATAGCGGATGAAATCATGGGTGAGGTCGCCCCCGGCCTTGCGCACCACGGCCATGAGGTCGGAGGCCATCAGCAGGAATTGCGACATGGACGCCACATCGACCATCTGCGGATGAATGGTGACGAGCAGGGCGGTCGCGGCGCAGAGCGCGCCGAGCGTGAGGTAGCCGAGCTGCGGCGGGCAGTCGATGACGACGATGTCGTAATTCTCGCCGACCTCGTCGAGCGCGCGGCCGAGCCGCTCGAAGAACATGCCGCCCTCGGGGCGCAGGCCGCGCGCGAGAGCCTGGGGCGTCTCGTGCTCGAACTCCATCAGTTCGAGATTGCCGGGCACGAGATCGAGTCCGTCGAAATAGGTCTTGCGCACCACCTCGCGCGCCGGCCGACGCCGGCCGTCGTAGCGGATCGCGCCATAGATCGTATCGCCCTCGCCGAGGTCGAATTCGGGCTGAAGGCCGAGCATGGCCGAGAGCGAGGCCTGCGGATCGAGATCGACGGCGAGCACGCGAAATCCCGAGAGGGCGAGATATTGGGCGAGATAGAGCGCCGTCGTCGTCTTGGCCGAACCGCCCTTGAAATTGGCGCAGGCGAGGATCTGCAATTTCTCGCCCGGGCGGCGCTGCGGCAGGATCTTCTGCGCCTCGCGCGGCTTGGCGCCGGCGATATGGACCCGCAGCTCGTTGATCTGCGCGAGCGTATAGGAGCGCCGCCCGGACGGCGTCGTCGCCGGCGTCGGCCCGACGCCGTCGAGCGACAATTGCCGCAGATAGCCGTCCGAGACATGCAAAAGCTTCGCCGCCTCGCCGGACGAGAAGGAGCGCAGCGCCTTCTGGCTGTCGGGCGGAAACAGCCGGGCGCCGAGCTTCTGCAATTGCTCGGACAGAAGGCGCGCATGAGCCGAAATGCGCGCATCCGATGTCACTATGTCTCGACGCAGAGAGGCCGCCGCCACGATATTTTTCTCCGATACGCTTTTCGCCCAGAAATGCAATTTGTTCCGTCAAGAACTCACGATTCGCCGATTCCGGCAAGCGGTTTATCCTTAACGGCCGTCAACCATACGGCCAATTCGGGGGGTGGGGAAAAACTGGCCGAGGCCAGCAAACGCAAGGGGATGCGCCCACCGGGAGCACAGCGGGATGCGGCGCGCGGCGCGCCTCGACCGAGCTTTGACTCAGGGGAAACGATCGGACAAGATCGCCTCGACCGGGGGCGTGTCATGGAACGCGAGCGATCCGCCGGGACGATCATCCCGCCGCCGCCCTGTCCCGTTCCGGGGCGGCCCCTCGATGATTTTTCAAGGAAGCCGGCGCCGACATGCAAGAGAAACCGCAAGAGAGCCCCCAAGAGCGTCCCATGGCCTCCCAACCGCAGCGGGCGGGGTCGTCCGGCGGACTCCTGGCCTGGTTCGCCCCGCGTCTGCCCTATCTGGTCGTGCTGATCCTGGCGTTGCTGGGCGTCGCCTATACGAGCATGTCGGGGCGGCCGCTCTATGGCTATTGGGAGTTCCTCGCCGTCGCCATCGGCCTCGTCTGCGTCGCCGTCGGCTGGCGCCAGACCCGCGACAGGGCCGCCCGGCGGCGGCTCCTCGTCACCCAGTCCCTGCACTGGCTGGCGTTTCTGATCGCCATGACCATCCTGCTGCTGCCGTCCGTGAACACCTTCCTCAACGGGCCGGCGACGGGGCTCGCGCTCATGCTGCTGCTGGCGCTCGGAACCTTCGTGGCGGGCGTCCAGGTCTCCGCCGACATCGCCGCGCTCGGCGTCGTGCTGGCGCTCGCCGTGCCGGCGATGGCGTGGCTCAAGCAGACGGCGCTCCTGCTGGTCCTCGTGGGCCTGGTCATTTTCGGCTTTTCCGTCGCCTTTCGGCCCCACCGTGGCGGCCAGGCCTAGCGCGCCGGCGGCGGGCGGGCGCGGCGGGAGAGGCCTCGATCGAATGTGGACCCTGATCTCCAAGGCGGCCAGATGGTCGGCGGCGCTGCTCGCGCTGATGCTGGTCATTTTCCTCGGCGCGCGGATTTACCTTTCCGAGCGCGGCCCGCCGCTCGATCTGTGGCACCTCTACGCCCCCGCGGAATTTTCCGCCGAGGAGATCGAGGCGACCGACTGGGCGGGCTTTACGGCGAAAGAGGACGCGCTGTTTCGGTCGCTGGCCGAAAATGTCGGCCAGAAGCTCACGCCGCAGGAGCGCGTTCCGTTCAACCGCTATTTCGAGGAGAGCCCGGTCTGGCCGGGGCGGTTCGCGCGCGACTGGAACCGCTCCTATATCATGGAGCCCGCGGGGCCGCCCGCCGGGGCGGTCGTCCTGCTGCACGGGCTGACCGACTCTCCCTACAGCCTGCGGCGCATCGCCGCCCATTACCGCGACCGGGGCTTCGTCGCGGTCGGGATCAGGCTGCCCGGCCACGGGACGACGCCCGCCGCCCTGACCGAGGCCGACTGGCGGCAGTGGCTGGCGGCGACGAAACTCTCGGTCCGGGAGGCGCGACGGCGCGCCCCGGCGCCGCTGCCGCTCGACATCGTGGGCTTCTCGAACGGCGGCGCGCTTGCGATGAAATATGCGCTCGACGCCGCGGCCGATGGCGGGCTTGCGCAAGCGGACCGCCTGATCCTGGTTTCGCCCATGGTCGGCGTCACCCGTTTCGCGCGCTTCGCCGGCCTCGCCGGCCTTCCCGCCGCGCTTCCGGCCTTCGCCAAGGCGGCCTGGCTCGCCATCATGCCGGAATTCAATCCCTTCAAATATAATTCCTTCCCCGTGAACGGCGCGCGGCAGGCCTATCGGCTGACGGACGCGCTCAGCCGTCAGATGCGCGCGGCGGAGCGCGAGGGGACGCTGGGCCGGCTGCCGCCGGTCCTCACCTTCCAGTCCGTGATGGACGCCACGGTGAACACGCGCAGCGTCCTGACGGACCTTTACGATCATCTGCCCGAAAACGGCGGCGAGCTCGTGCTGTTCGACGTGAACCGGAACGAGAAGTTCGGCCCGCTGCTGCGCGCCTCCGCCGACGCCAGGCTTTCCGAGATCGCGCCGCCTCGGTCGAGGACATACCGCCTCGCGATCGTCGAAAACGCGGGGAAGGGGACGGACGAGGCGCAGGAGCGCGTCGTCGAGG
Source organism: Methylocystis sp. IM3 (assembly GCF_038070105.1). Taxonomy (NCBI): domain Bacteria; kingdom Pseudomonadati; phylum Pseudomonadota; class Alphaproteobacteria; order Hyphomicrobiales; family Methylocystaceae; genus Methylocystis; species Methylocystis sp. IM3. Next base: position 146,808 of record NZ_JBBPBZ010000006.1, read on the forward strand.
CGGGCCAAACGGACGCGCGCACGCGCCGACTCGGGCTGTTCTATCCGAAGGGCGTGTTCTCGCTCTCGCATGTCGCGCTGCCCTTTCCCCTGACGGACGAGCTTTACGGACTGACGCCCGACGGGAGCGAGGATTTCGGCGTCACCCTCGGCGCGCTCGCCCCGCGCGGCGAGCGCGGCGCGCTCATCGTCAGCCTCGACGCGCTTTTGCGCATGTCGTCGAATCCGTTCTTTCCCTATCTGCTCGAGCGCATCGACGCCTTCACGGGCCTGCCCGCGGCGCCCGCGGAGAGCGAAACCCGGACGGCGCCGCCGCCCGCGCCGCCGCCGCCGGCGCGCAGCCGCGCGCCCAAAAGAAGCGGCCGGCAAACTTGACGGCAGGAGGGATTACGATCAGAGTCCGCCCGTCAATGACCAGATAAATTGATGGGAGGACTTCCAGAATGTCGAATGAAATTGAGGGCCGCGAAACGCTGTCGCGCCGTTCGTTCCTCACCGCGCTCTTTGCCGCCGCCGCCGCCGTCCCCTTGGTTTCTCTCGCCTCTTCGGACGCCGAGGCGCTCGAGTCCAACGAGCGGCAGTTCACCGGCTTCCGCCATAAGCCGCGCGTCAGCCGGCCGAGAAGCCCGACGCGCGGCTCGCGCCGCCATCGCCGCGTCGCGCGCGTGAGGCATACGGGACGCACGCAGGAGCGCCCGGACCAGCCGCAGCAGCAGTAAGCTTGTCCCAAGCCGGCCCCTCCCGCCATCAACGGTGGGAGGGACGGCCGCGGGGCAGCCCACAAAGGTAGCCCACAGAGGCAGCCCATTAGGGGCAAACATTGTTCGGCATGAGCGCGCCATGCGCGGCGCGCACGCCTCTTTCTGTTTCCGCTCCTCGCAAGGAGGGCCTGGAAACACACGTCAGAGCCCCGGCGCCGGCGCGCGCAATGCGCGCAGACTTCAGTCCGGCGGAGAATCGATCCCGAGCCTGACGCGCCGCCCCATTTATGCCCGTTTGCCCGATAGGATCGGGGCGTCGGCTGGAAACGCGCCAGCTTTGCGCCAGCCGACCGGGAGCCCATCAAAAAGGGCGAAACACCAAAAAGGGCGAAACACAATGAGCGAGCGGAGCGCGGCCCCTCTGGCCGTCGCCATTCTGGGCATGTCCCTGGCCGTGGTGAGTTACGGGATCAAGGATCAGAACCTCGGCGCCGTCGTCTATGGCTGCGGCCTCATCTCCGCCGGCCTCTCCCTGCTCCACTGGTTCCGAACGCCGCGGCCCCGACGCGGCTAGGGCGTCTCGCGGGCGCTTTTGCCGCCCGCCGCTGCGGCGGCCTTTAGGCAATTTGCCCGACCTTTGCGGGCAGGGCGTCTCACGCATTGGCGGCGGATGCGCCGGCGGCTAGACTCGCGCCCGGCTGCGGAGGGCCGTCCATGCGTCTCGTCGTTCGACTGATTGCCCAGCTCATCGTGATCGTCGCCGTCTCGCTCGCGGCGACCTCGGCCCTCGTCATGATCGACGCCCACAGAAGCGTCGAGGCCGAAACCGCCGCCACGGCCGACCGCGTCGCCTTCGAGCTGGAAAATCTGTTCTGGCGGGAAATCCTGTGGCGCGGCAGCATGCGCCGCGACAAGGTGCTGCCCGTTCCCAACTGGGAGTCGCTCGCCACCTTGAAGCTCGTTTCGCCCGGCGTGTGCGTCGCCTTCGCGCCGGCGGGGGAGGAGCCGCGCCGGCTGTGCAGCCGCCTTGAGGGCGTGGGCGCGGCGGCGCCCGCATGGTTTTCGCGCGCCTACAGGGCGATCTTCGGCCCCGAGACGCCGGTCGTCCGCCAGCTGACCGTCCGGCAGCCCGAGACGGGCGCCGTGGTGGCGTCCGCCAACGCCGGCGCGGCCGTCCGGCAGGCCTGGGGCCAGATCACGGTCGTTCTCGGCGTCGCGGCCTCCATGGCCGCGGCGATCTGCCTGCTGGCGGGCCTCGCCATCGCCAGGGCGCTCGCGCCGACGCAAACCATCGTCGAGGGGCTGCGGCGGCTGGAGGGCGGAAAGGACTGGCGCCCGATCGCCGCTGCGCCGACGGCGGAATTCGGGCTCATCGCCAGAGCGGTCAACGATCTCGCCGCGCGCCTCGCCCATACGGCGGCCGAGCGCATGGCGCTGACCAAGCGCCTCTTCGAGGTCCAGGAGGAGGAGCGGCGCGCGCTGGCGCGCGACCTTCACGACGAATTCGGGCAATGCCTCACGGCGACGCTCGCCTTCGCGGCGGCGATAGAGGCGGGCGCAAGCGACCGCCCCGATCTCGCCGAGGACGCCCGCTCCATCTCGAAGGCGGCGCGGCGCATGATGACGACGCTGCGCGAGGCGCTGGCGCGGCTCCGGTCGCAGGACCTCGAGGAGCTGGGGCTCGAGGCCTGTCTCGTCCAGCTCGTCGCCGGCTGGAACGCGCGGCCCGGCGCGCCCGCCAGGGTTCATCTCGACGTGACCGGCAATCTCGCCGTTCTGCCGCGCGCCGTCTCGATCAGCGTCTATCGCATCGCGCAGGAGTGCCTCACCAACGCCATGCGCCACGGCCGCGCCAGCGACGTGCGGCTGCGCGTCGAAAGCGGGGCGGGCGCCGGCCAGATCGCGGTGACGGTCGAGGACGACGGCGGCGGCGATCCCGCGCGCGTCAACGCCTCCGCCGGCCACGGCATATTGGGGATGCGCGAGCGCATCGCCGCTCTGGGCGGCAGTCTCGTGATCGGCCGCTCGGGACAGGGCCTGCGCGTCGCCGCGCGCATACCGCTCACGACCGCGGGGCTCGCCACGGCATGAGCGGCGTTTCCATTCTGCTCGTCGACGACCACCCGATCGTGCGCGAAGGCTATCGCCGCCTGCTCGAGCGGCGTCCGGGCTTCCGCGTCGTCGGCGAGGCGGCGACCGCCGCCGCCGCCTATCAGGCCTATCGCGACCTCGCGCCGGATGTGACGATCATGGATCTCTCCCTGCCCGGCGCCGGCGGGCTGGAGGCCATCCGCCACATTCGGCAATGGGACAGGACCGCCCGCATTCTGGTGTTCACCATGCACAGCGGCTCCGCCTTCGCGCTGAAGGCGTTCGAGGCGGGCGCCGCGGGCTATGTCTCCAAGAGCGGCGAGGCGGCCGCCCTCATCGAGGCGGTGGCGACCGTGGCGCGCGGCGGCCGGGCGCTCGGCGACGACATTGCGCGGGAAATCGCCGCCGAACGGCTCGGGGAGCGCTCCCTCGTCGACGGGCTCGGCCCGCGCGAAACCGAAATCCTGCGGCTGGTCGCGCTCGGCAAAACGACGGAGGAGATCGCGGCCTGTCTCCATCTCAGCGCCAAGACCGTCCAGAACTACCACTATCAGATCAAGTCCAAGATCGGCGCGCGGACGGATGCGCATCTCGTCTGGCTCGCCCTCGCCGCGCGTCTCGTCGAGACCGACGACGCGGCGGGAGATTTGCCCGGCCGCTGACGGGAGCCCCGCCGAAGCGACAGAGGCCCGCGCGGTCCATCGTAGCCCCGCTGTCCTTTCGGCAAAGGGGATGAACGACGATGGCGCGCTCGAGAAAAATCATCGCAACGACCGCGGCCGCCGCCTGGCTCGCGCTCGTCTGCGCTCCCGCGCAAGGGGCGCAAGAGACGCAAGGGGTGCAAGGGGCGCAAGTGGCGCAAGGGGCCGATAGGGCGCCGCCGCCCATCAGGCTCGCCGTCTTCGACATGGAGCTCGACGATTTCACCGCCGGCGGCCCGATTGCGGGAGAAAGCCCTGCGGAAACGGCGCGGCTTCAGCGCATGACCGGGCTCGCCCGCGAACTGCTGGCGCAATCGGGCCTGTTCGAGCTCGTCGACACGCGCGCCGCCGCGGGCCCCATGGTCGCCGGACACTGGCTGCGCAAATGCAACGGCTGCGACGCGGACGCCGCAGCCGCGCTCGGCGCGCAAATGTCCTTCGTCGGTTTCTTCCGCAAGATCAGCGTCATGGAGCAAACGCTCGAACTGCGCATCCGCGACGCGCGGACGGGCGCGCTCGTCCATGTCTCGCAGACCGATCTGCGCGGCGAGACGGACGAGTCCTGGAGCCGGGCGCTGAAATTCCTGATCCGTTACGAGCTCGTCGAACCGGAGACCGCGCGCCGGCGCCGCGAGGGGCTGGCGGCGCGAGCGGATCGTTGACGCTTGCGCCGCGCCGGCCTCACGCCCGGCCCCGGTCGGGATGCCGCTGCACGACGAGGGCGCCGAGCAGGGCGATGAACACGACGCCGACCGCGATGACGCCGACCGTGCGCCAGTCCGGCTTCAGGCCGCCGAGCGTGACGAGCATCGTCGTCGCCGCGGCGGGCGGATGCTGGGCTTTCAGGAGCAATTGCAGGCCGACGGTCGCCGCCACCGCGGCGGCGGTCGCGGCGACCCGCGCCGGGGACAGGGCGCCGCTCGCCATGACCGCCGGCGCAACCTGGGCGCCGGAGGCGAAAAGCGCGGCGAAGCCGGCGCAGACGCCGATGGCGTGACCGGCGATCGTGTTCCACGTCCGGGCGGCGGGCGCGGCGGGCGTGACGGACTGAATGAAAATGGTCGGCCCGAGGCTCGGGAAAAGCCACGGCTGGCCGGCGGCGAGTCCGAGCCCGCCGATCGCGGCCATGGACAGCCCCGACACGATCGCCGCATAGGCAAGGGACAGGAGCCGCGACCGGCTCGAGGCGACCCCGGCGGGAGTGTGGTCCATCAGGCGCCCGGCGTGAACGCGTCGGCGCGGATCGCCCGCAGACTCGCCCCGCGCATGAAAAGGTCGCGTTTCAGCCGCTTCACGAGATTCTCGCCGCCACAGAGGAAAAAGGCCGAGTGTTCGAGACCCGTCTCCGATTCGAGCGCCACCGCCGCCACGTCGCCGCGAAGATGCGCATCCGCGTCGAGCGCGCAAGGCCGGTATGTGAGGTTCTCGCGGCTCCCGGCAAGGGCCTCCAGCTCGTCACGCAAATAGAGGCCGCGCGGGTCGCGCGCGCCGTGATAGAGGCGGATCGGCCCGCGGTGGCCGCGCTTCAGCGCGTCGCGCAGCACGCCGTAGAGCGGCGCGAGTCCGGTGCCGGCGCCGATCAGCACGAGCGGCTGATCCGGGTCGACGCCCTCGTAGAAGCAGGTTCCCGAGGGGCCGGCGACATGCAGCCTGTGGCCGGGCGCGAGGCGCTCCGTCAGCCGCCGGCTCATGCGGCCGTTCTCGTGCAGCCGGATGTGCATTTCGAGGTAGGGATCGTCCTCGGGATGGCTCGCGAGCGAATAATGACGCTTGAGGTCGTCGTCGGCGATGAGTTCGAGGAACTGGCCGGGGCGGTAGTCGAAGTCGTCGGCCTCGATCCGCAGCCGGATGATGTCGTGCGAGAGCCGCTCGAGCGAGCGCACCACGGCCTCGCGGCGGGCGCCGGCGTCGTCCCGCGGCGCGATGGCGAGCGGCGTCTCGGGCTTGCAGACGCAGGGCAGGAAAAAGCCCATCGCCTTTTGCGCCTCGGTGAGGCCCCGCTGCGACGCCTCCGGCGGCGTTCCCGAGACGGCGCGATGCATGCACGTCTGGCAGGTTCCGGCGCGGCAGGAGCTTTTCGCCTCGATCCCGGCGCGCAGCAGCGCCTCGAGAACCGTTTCGCCCGGCGCGATCGGCACCGGGCGATCCATGTAGGTGAGCAGCGACAAGGGGTCAGCGCCCGAGAACGTCGTCGCGCACCGAATTGGCGAGCGCCGCCACTTCCTTCACTTCCGTCTCGGGCACGCCGAGCTGGCGCAGCGTCGTGTTGAGATTGTCGATCACCGCATCGACATGCGAATCGTTCAGGCCCTTCTCGACGAGGCGCCTGTGGGCGTTGCGCATGTCCTTGCCGGTGTATTTGTTGGGGCCGCCGAACGCCATGGTCAGAAAGCTCTTCTGCTTGGCGATCTGGTCCTCCATGTCCACGTCCTCGAAAAAGCGCGCGATGCGGCCGTCGGCGAGAACGCGGCGATAGAAAAGCTCGACGGCGGCGTTGACGGCCTTCTCGCCGCCCAGACGTTCATAAAGGCTGGACATTCGTGTTTCTCTCTTCCCCTTCGCGAAACCCATGCGCCTTCGCGAAACCCATCTCTTCGCGAAACCCATGCGCCAGCCTGCGCGGCTGACGATCAGCGTCAGACTAGGACGTTCGGGGACGGCCGGGCGACACGGTTTCGGCAAAGCGAGGCGCCGGTTCGGCAAAGCGAGGCGCCGGTCCGGCAAAGCCCGGCGCGCCGCCACTGACGGCGATTTTGTTCAAGAAAAACGTCCAGTTGCAAAGCTTGCGGGCGCGCATATGATCGGCCGCGCGCCGGGGGGCGCGGCCGCCATGTCCGGCCTGCCGCCAGATTGCGCCTTGATCGCCGATGCAGAGATCCGTGAGCTCCACTCCCTTGCCGCCGCTCGCCTTTGGCGAGAACCAGGCCCGCCATGCGACCGATCCCGATCAGGCGGCCGCCCTTGCGGCGGGCGCGCTCGGCCGCATCGAAATCTACGAGTCGGCGAGCCGCGAGACGCGGTTTCGTCACAAAATGTCGACGATCCGGGTCAATGGGCTCGAACTCAGCGCGGCGGCGTCGACGCCCATGCGGCTCGGCATCAAGACGCCCGACGACACCTTTCTCCTCGTGCCGTTCTTCGGCGCCACGACCCTGCGCATCGGCCCGCGACAGTATCAGTGGGGCGCGGCGCGGCGGGCGCTTCTGCTGTTCAATTGCGACTACCGTTACGGGATCACCCAGACCCGCTCCGTCCTCATCGCGCGGATCGATTCCGCGCGGCTCAGGGCCACCCTCTCCGCCATGCGCGGCGCGGCGCGGGCCGACGACGTCGAGTGCTGCGCCGAGGAGGCGCGGCTTCTCGACCTCGAATGCCGCTCCATCAATTTCGTCGCGGCCTTTCGTCATCTGTGCAACTACATCGACGCGCTCGGCGCGAACCCCGCCCTTCTCGAACGGATCGGCGTCGACGACTGGTTCTACCGGCAGCTCGCCTGCTGGCTCGCGCCGGATCTCGTCGCGGAGGATGCGGGGGACCACGGACGCGCCGCGGGCTTCACGCCCGGCGCCATCGACGCGGTGTGCGAGGCCATGCGCAACCGGCTCAACAGACCGCTGACCAAGACCGAGATGGAAAAGATCAGCGGCCTCTCGGCGCGCGGCCTGCAATACGCCTTCCTGCGGAAATTCGGCTGCTCCCCGATGGCCTGGCAGAGACGCGAGCGGCTCAACATCGCCCATGAGCGGCTGAGCCGCGATCGCGACGCCGCGAGCATCACGGAGCTGTCGTTCGATCTGGGCTTTTCCTCCGCGTCGAGATTCGCCGCTTATTACAAATCGCTCTTCGGCGAGAGCCCGCAGGAGACGCGCAAGCGCCGGCGCTCTAATGCGACGCGACATCCGTGACGAAGAGGAAGGGGCGCTCGGAAACCTTGAGGTCGCCCGAGAAGGGCGAGCCGAAGAGGAGAACGAGGTAGAGACTCATCGCGATCAGCAGCGTGACCATGCCGCGCATGATCAGATGGATGCCGTGACTCTCGATCGTGAAGAAAAAGGTGAAGGCGATCGTGATCAGCGCCCCGACGAGCAGGACCGTCCATTCGGCGCTCGGAACGCCGAAGTTCGACACCCGTGTTCGCTCGAGCCGGCTCTCCCACAGGGAAATGCTTTCCGACAGCATGGCGGCGTGCACGGACTGCTGATTCTGGGTCTTGGGGTCGAGGCCCTTGACGAGATGGGCGAGCGCCAGCAGATCGTTCTGGGCCCTTTGGCTGATTTCGCCTTTTTCCATGCGCGCCCATTCGTCGGCGGCGACCTCGCGCGCATAGTCCCGCACGAAGGCCTTGATCGACGCCTGTTCGCGCGGGAACTGTTCGGCAAGGGACAGAATGGAGAGCAGCGCCTTCGCCTCGTTTTGCACCGTCTTCTCGGCGGTCTGGAATTTCGCCATGGCGTCGAGCACGACGAGGCCCAGAAGAACGGCGTAGAACGTGCCGACGAGCGCCAGATAATAGCCCCCGACCTCATGCGCCTTCTTCAGGGTCTCGGGGCTGATGATCTTTCTCATCGCGATCTGGCAGGCGAGAACGATCGCGACCGACAGCGCGATCGCGGCGACGCCGACCGGATAGTGATCGAGAGCAAGGTGATCGAGCATTTCCCATTTCCTGCGCCGAGAAGATTCGGCCGGACGTCGCCGCCCGGCCGCAGGACGCGCCCGTTCGCCCCGACTCAGCGGGGCGCCGGAACCACCTGGATTTTCGCCATCATGCCGCTGTCCTCATGTTCGAGGATGTGACAGTGATAGACGAACTC